>NZ_JALFGV010000152.1:0-11922 GCF_022777125.1 Lawsonibacter sp. | reverse complement strand
CCAGCCGGGCGAACTCCCCGTCGTGGGGGGTCAGGACGGTAAACAGCCCCTGCCGGGCATCCAACACATCTATATGCCCCTCCAGCGCGTTTATGCCGTCGGCGTCCAATACGACGGGCAGACGGGCTTCCCGCAGCAGCTGGCGCACCACGGCATACGTACCGTTTCCCCGCCCAAGCCCCGGCCCGATGAGGCATACGCCGCAGCTGCAGAGCTTTTCCAGCGCCAGAGCGCCCGCTTCCAGGGAGAGCCGCCCCTCCTTGTCCGCGGGAAGCGGGTGAGGCATCGCCTCGTCCAGCTTGGCGGCGGCAATGGGCCACACCGGGGCAGGCACCCCCACGGTGACCAGCCCGGCGCCGGTGCGCACGGCGGCCTGGGCCGCCAAAACCGGCGCGCCCGTATAGCCCACGCTGCCGCCCAGCAGATAGACCTTGCCGAAATCCCCCTTGTGGGCGTCCCTGGCCCGGCGGGGCAGGATCACATCGGCGGCCTCCACCGTCCGGATGGGACATTCCAGCGCATCCACCAGCTCCCGCGGTATGCCGATGTCCGCCACCACCAGTTTGCCGGTACACACCCCGCCCTTGCCCACAAAGTGCCCCGCCTTGGGCAGCGTGAAGGTGACGGTGGCCGCCGCCTGTACCGCCGCGCCCAGCACCCGGCCCGTATCCGCCTCCACTCCGCTGGGCAGATCGGCGGAGACCACCGGGATCGCACTGGTGTTCATCATATGCACGGCGGTCAGCGCATCGCCCCGCAGCGGCGTGTTCAGCCCGATGCCGAAGAGGGCGTCCACCATCACGCGGGCCTCCAGGCACCAGGCGGCAAACTCCGCGTCGTCCGGAGCAAAGCACTCCAAACGACCGCCGGCCGCCGCCAAACGCGCCTCCATCGTCCGGGTATCCGCCGTAAGCTTCTCCCGGGAGCCCACCAGGATACAGCGCACCTCATATCCCGCCTCCAGCAGCAGGCGGGCGCAGGCCACGCCGTCCCCTCCATTGTTGCCGCCGCCGCAGAAGCACACCGCCCGGAAGGGGCCGCTGCCCGCCGTTCCGGCCAAGTCCATGGCCGCCTCCGCCAGCGCGGCGGCCGCCCGCTCCATCAGCTGGTCAGAGGGAATGCCCCGCTCCCGGATGGCCGTCTGGTCCAGCTGGCGCATCTGCTGCGCCGATGCGATCCTCATATGCGTTTCTACTCCTTCCGCTTGTTCCAAAGGCCCCGCCCCTTTGGGGCGGGCCTCACGTTTTGTCCGGCTCTTTCTCCGCCGCCGCCCGGCAGGGCGTAAAATCCACCCGCCGGAACAGCAGGGCTCCTACGATCAGGATCAGGAAATTACTGATATTCATGGCATACCAAACGCCTGCCGCTCCAATGGAGGTAGCGTGCCGGAACAGCATGATCAAGGGCAGCCGGATGGCCCAGAGGCGGCAGGTCGAAAGGATAAAAGCACAGTGGGTGTTCCCCGAGCCGTTGAATACCCCCAGATAGTTCTGAAACAGCGCCATCAGCGGCTGGGTGAGCAGCACCCAGAACATATACTCCAGCGCGGCGGCCTGCGTGGCGGCGTCGTTGCTCAGCAGCTGTACCATGCCGGCCCGGAAGGGCATCAGCAGCAGGCTGCCCGCAACGGCGATGAGAAGGCCCAGGTTCCGGCTGACCACATAGGCCCGCCGGGCCCGCCCGCCCTGGCCCGCGCCGATGTTCTGCCCCACGTAGGCCGCCAGCACCGAGCCAAGCGCCAGCACGGGCATCAGCAGGATATTGGAAATTTTGTTCCCGATGCTGAACGCTGCGGCCACATGATCCCCGTAGCTGAGGATGACGGTCTGCAGCACCAAAAACCCCAGAGAGCTGAGCGCCTGGCTGGCGGCCGCGGGCGCGGCCACCCGGCACAGCCGGGCCAGCACTGCGGGACGCACGCGCAGCTGCGCCCTGGTGAGGAACAGGGACTGCCCGGGCCGAAACAGCAGGATCAGGCACACCGGAGCTGCTGCCGCATTGCCCAGCACCGTGGCCAGGCCCGCGCCGAATACCCCCAGCCCCAATCCCTGTACGAACACGCCGGTAAGCAGGATATTGAGCGCCACGGCGGACACCGACAGCAGCACCGGGGTCACGGTGTCCCCCTGGGCCTGGCGGACGGCCTGAAAGGCATAAAAAAGGAAGGTAAACACCAGTTCAAAGGAGCGTACCCGCAGATAAGCCACCGCACAGGACAGCACGTCCCCCTGCGCCCCCATCAGGCCCATCACCGCCGGGGCCGCCCAATACAGCAGGACATTGAGCGCCGCGCCGAACAGCACCGCCACCACCAGCAGCACCCCGGCGTTCTCCCGGGCCTGCTCCCGCTTTTCCGCGCCCAGCAGCTGGCTGATCACGGCCACTCCCGCTACGCCGAAGCCCACCTGGAACGAGGCGAAGATATTCAGCAGCGGCCATGAGATGGACACCCCCGCCTGGGCCGCCACCGAATTTGCGATCTGCCCGATAAAAAAAGTGTCTACCAGCTCGTTGAAGGCCTTCATAAAATTAGCCCCAAATACCGGCAGCGCCAGGATCAAAAACGCTCGATACAGATTCGGCTCATAGAGCAGCAGTTCTCTCCGGTCCCGCTTCACATCATCAGCTCGCTTTTCTCGTTGTTCCACGGCATGTCCCTGCAGGCTGCGGGTCGCCTCCGGCCACGCGCAAAAGGGGAACGGCGCCCCGGCGCAAGCCGTCTTTTCCTCTGCGCGCGCTTCTCCCGTTCCGCTTTGCCGTACCGTCCATTATAGGCCGGCGGCCTGCCCGCGTCAATTTCATCTTGCCATTTTCTTTTTTTTGTGATATATATAAGGTCACATGTGAAGAAGGGGAAAATAGCGAGTTTGCGCTTGCCAGAGAGGGGCGGTCACCGGCTGAGAGCCGCCCCGGAGCGTGTCGCTTGGTTCGCCCCGGAGCGGCCCTGGAGACAGGGACGGCCCGCCCGCCGTTATCGGGTCTTGAGTGCCCGCGCCCCAAGGCGCGGGAATGCGGGTGGTACCGCGGAAGGTTTGCCTTTCGTCCCAAATCAGTTGGGGGGAAAGGCTTTTTTGCTGCACAGAAGCCCGCCCTCCCGCCACGGAAGCTGTGTCAATACGGCAAAAGGAGTTGCAGATATGAAGGAAACACTGGAAACCATACGCCGGGAGGCCCTCTCCGCGCTGGAGCAGACGAAGGCCGCCCAGGACCTGGAGGCCCTGCGGGTCAAGTACCTGGGGAAAAAGGGCGAGCTGACCGCCGTCTTGAAGCAGATGGGCAGGCTCTCCGCCGAGGAGCGCCCCATCATGGGCCAGCTGGCCAACGAGGTGCGCGAGGCCCTGACGGACGCCCTGGCCCGCCGCCAGCAGGCCATCGCGGAGGCTGCGCTCAACGCCAAGCTGGAAGCCGAAGCGCTGGACGTGACCATCCCCGGCAAGCGTCCGGAACTGGGGCACAAGCACCCCATGTCCATCGCCCTGGATGAGCTGAAGGATATCTTCGTGGGTATGGGCTTTCAAGTCGCCGAGGGCCCCGAGGTGGAGCTGGCCGAGTATAACTTCACCAAACTGAACACGGAGGAGGGCCATCCCGCGCGGGAATGGGGCGATACGTTTTATATCAAGGAAGACTCCTCCCTGCTGCTGCGCACCCAGACCTCTCCCATGCAGGTGCGCACCATGGAGAAGATGGCGCCCCCCATCCGCATCATCGCTCCCGGGCGGGTGTACCGCAAGGACGAGGTAGACGCCACCCATTCCCCCATGTTCCATCAGGTCGAAGGGCTTGTGGTGGACAAGGGCATCACCATGGCCGACCTGAAGGGCACTTTGAACGCCTTCGTGGAGGCCCTGTACGGCAAGGGCACCAAGACCCGTTTCCGCCCCCACCATTTTCCCTTCACCGAGCCCTCCTGCGAGGTGGACGTGCAGTGCCACGCCTGCGGCGGCGCAGGCTGCCGGGTGTGCAAGGGCGAGGGCTGGATCGAACTGCTGGGCGCCGGCATGGTCCACCCCAAAGTGCTTCAGGGCGTCGGCATCGACACCGACGTGTATTCCGGCTTCGCGTTCGGCATCGGCGTGGAGCGTATGGCCATGCGCCGCTTCGGCATCACCGACCTGCGTCTTATTTTTGAAAACGATATGCGCTTTCTCAGCCAGTTCTGAGCCAAAACAGCCGGACGCGCAATCACATACAGCGCATTTCGCAGCAGGCGCCGCGCGCGCCCGCCGGAATGCGGAAAGGACGAAATAACAGATGGATCTTTCAAGAAAATGGCTGGCGGAGTTCGTAGACTCCCCCGCCGACGATAAAGAATACTGCGACGCCATGACGCTCTCCGGCTCCAAGGTGGAGGGGGTCACCGTGGAAGGCACGGAGATCCGCAACGTTGTGGTGGGCAAGGTGCTCGCCATGGAGCGCCACCCCGATTCCGACCATATGTGGACCTGCCAGGTGGACGCGGGCCGGGGGGCCCCCCTCCAGATCGTCACCGGCGCGCAGAACGTGAGCGTGGGCGACCTGGTCCCCGTCGCCCTGCACGACTCCTGGCTGCCCGGCGGGGTGCACATCACCGCCGGCACGCTCCGCGGCGTGGAGTCCAACGGCATGCTCTGCTCCTACAAGGAGCTGGGCATGACCGACCATGACTGGCCTTACAGCGTAGCGGACGGCATTTTTATCCTTACGAGCGATCCGGACCTGGCGGCCAAACACCCCAGGCCCGGCGACGACGTGCCCGCCCTGCTGGGACTGGACGACCACATCGTAGCGTTCGAGATCACCCCCAACCGTCCCGACTGCCTGAGCGTCATCGGTCTGGCCCGGGAGACCGCCGCCACCTTTGACCGCCCCCTCAAGCTCCACACCCCCGAGGTGAAGGGAACGGACGGCGCCAGCGTGGCCGAGCTGCTGGATGTAGAGATCGAGAACCCGGAGCTCTGCCCCCGCTATACGGCCCGCATGGTGCGCAACGTAACGATCGCCCCCTCTCCCCTGTGGATGCGGGAGCGGCTGCGTGCCAGCGGCGTGCGCCCCATCAACAACATCGTGGACATCACCAACTACGTCATGCTGGAGTACGGCCAGCCCATGCACGCCTTCGACTTCTCCTGTGTGGAGGGCGGCAGGATCGTGGTGCGTACCGCCCGGGAAGGCGAGGTCATCCAGACGCTGGACGGCAATGACCGCAGGCTGACGCCCAACATGCTGTGCATCTGCGACGAGCACAAGCCCGTGGGCGTAGCGGGCGTCATGGGCGGCGCCAACTCCGAGATCGTGGGCGACACCGCCATGGTGGTCTTTGAGTCGGCCAACTTCAACGGCGTGTCCATCCGCCGCACCGCCACCGCGCTGGGCATGCGCACCGACGCCTCCGCCCGGTACGAAAAGGGCCTGGACCCCATGAACACCTACAAGGGCGTCCAGCGGGCCTGCGAACTGGTGGAGCTGCTGGGCTGCGGCGAAGTGGTCGACGGCGTCATCGACGTGATCGCCTCCGACCAGGCTCCCCGCACCGTCCGGCTGGAACCGGGGAAGATCAACGCCCTTCTGGGCACCGACATTTCGGAGGATGCGATGCGCGCCATGCTCCGGCGCCTGGACTTCACGCTGGACGGCGACACCATCATCGTCCCCTCCTGGCGCTCCGATGTGGAGCACTACTCCGATATCGCCGAGGAGGTGGCCCGGCTCCACGGGTACGACAAGATCCCCGTCACCCTCATGCGGGGCGAGACCACCCAGGGCGGCTTTACCGACAAGCAGCAGGCCGAGCGGAGGACCGGCAGCCTGCTGCGGGGCATGGGGTACAGCGAGATCATCACCTATTCCTTCATCTCCCCCTCCTATTACGATAAGATCCGCCTGCCGGCAGACTCGGACAAGCGCAACTGCGTGACTATCCTCAACCCCTTGGGGGAGGATACCTCCGTCATGCGCACCACCGCCCTGCCCTCCATGCTGGAGACCCTGGCCCGCAACTACAGCTACCGGAACAAGGCCGCCAAGCTCTATGAGATCGCTACCGTCTACAAGCCGGTGGCGGGCCGGGATCTGGCCGACGAGCGTCCCATGCTCTCCCTGGGCGCCTATGGCGCGGGGACGGATTTCTTCGCCCTCAAGGGTGTGGTGGAGCAGACGCTGTGCGCCCTGAATGTGAAGAACGTGCGCTTTGCCGCCCGGAGCGATATCCCCGCCTTCCATCCCGGCCGCTGCGCTGAAGTGCGCGCGGGCGGCGTCTTCCTGGGCGTGCTGGGCCAGCTGCACCCCCTCACCTGTCAAAACTACGGGATGGACTGCGACGTGTTTGCCGCCCAGCTGGACTTTATGGACCTGCTCGCCCAGCGCGCCGGCGAGGCCCGATACGAACCGCTGCCCCGCTTCCCCTCCGTCACCCGGGACATCGCCGTGGTGTGCGCTCAGGAGATTACCGTAGCGCAGCTGGAGGAGTGCATCAACCGGGGCGCCCGGGGCCTTTTGAAGGAAGTGGAGCTCTTCGACATCTACACCGGCGCGCCCATTCCCGCCGGGAAAAAGAGCGTGGCCTTCAACCTGACCCTGCGCTCGGACGAGCGCAGCCTCACCGCCGAAGAGGCGGATGAGGACGTGCACAGCGTGCTGACGCTTCTGGAGCGCGAGCTGGGCGCGGTGCTGCGCTGAACCGCCGCGAACATGACAAGACCGCCCGCTGCAGCCAGGCTGCAGCGGGCGGTTTGTCGCGTTGCTCAGAACAGTACTTCCCGCGCGGCGGGGGTCGCTTTGGCAATGAGGCGGCCCGCCTTGAAGGAGTAGAGCACCTCGCTCTTCTCATTCAGCGCGTTGTAGAAATTATCGGCGCCCAACAGAAGGAAGCTTGCGGGATTGCCCTCCCGGATTCCATAGGAATCCCCCAGGTGGAGCGTCCTGGCGGCATTGGTGGAGATGAGCTTGTAGGAGTCCATGATCTCCTGATAGCCCATCATCTGGCACACGTGCAGGCCCATGAAGACCACATCCCGCATGTTGCCGGTGCCCAGGGGATACCAGGGG
Organism: Lawsonibacter sp.; assembly: GCF_022777125.1. Taxonomy (NCBI): domain Bacteria; kingdom Bacillati; phylum Bacillota; class Clostridia; order Eubacteriales; family Oscillospiraceae; genus Lawsonibacter; species Lawsonibacter sp. The sequence continues at coordinate 4,896 of NZ_JALFGV010000152.1, read as the reverse complement.
TCAAAGATATCGTCGTGGCCGAAGGAGACGTTGATCCCGGCCGCCAGCAGTTCCTTGACCCGGGTGATGCCCCGGCGCTTGGGATAAGTATCCATGCGTCCCTGAAGATGGGTGTTTACCAGGGGGTTGGAGACGAAGTTGATCTCGCTCATCTTCAGCAGGCGCATCAGCTTGGTGACGTAGGCGTTGTTATAGGAGTGCATCGCCGTGGTATGGCTGGCGGTCACACGGTCCTTCAGGCCGGATTCGTAGGCCCGGGCCGCCAGCACCTCCAGACCGCGGCTCTGCTCGTCGTCGATCTCGTCGCAGTGGACGTCCACCAGCTTATCGTACTTTTCCGCCAGTTTTACGGCAAAGTTGAGGGAATCCACCGCATACTCCCGGGTGAATTCGAAATGGGGGATGGCCCCCACCGCGTCGGCCCCCATCTTCACCGCGTCCTCCATGAGCTGGCGGCCGTTGGGGAAGGAGTCGATGCCCTCCTGGGGGAAAGCCACCACCTGGATGTCGATGGTGTCCCGCAGCTCTTCCCGAAGCTCCAGCAGCGCTTCCATGGCGGTGAGCTTGGGGTCGGTCACGTCCACGTGGGTACGCACGAACTGCACGCCGTTCTGGGCCTGCATCCGTACCGCCCGGTGAACCCGCTCCCGCACATCCGCGCGGGTGAGCTTCTCCTTGCGCAGGCTCCAGCACTGGATGCCCTCAAACAGGGTGCCGGATTGGTTCCACACCGGGTCCCCCGCAGTCAGGCAGGTGTCCAGGTGGACGTGGGATTCGATAAAGGGGGGCAGGGCCAGACAGCCGGAGCCGTCGATGACCTCCTCGCCCGGCAGAGGCGTCAGCCCCGGCTCCAGGCGCTCAAACTTCCCGTCGGTGATGCGGATATCGGTGGCCTGCGCGGCGTTTTCTACGAACACATTTTGGATCAGCATAACTGCATACCGCCTTTCTGTCCCAATTATCCCTGCTGCTTGGCGTAGAACAGCCGGTCTGCCAGCAGGTAGCAGACGCAGGCCGCGATCATGGCGTTGATGGAGGCGATGCCCACAGGCACGAAGTTGCCCACGGCCGCCCCCACGATCACGCCCGCGATGGAGCCCCAGTGCACTTTATGGGCCGGAGCGGCCCCCTCCCGATAGGACGGCCGGTGCATCACGAAATCCAGCATGACGATGGCGCCCACCGGAGGCAGGGTGGCGTTGAGGAAGCTCAGCCAGCCCACAAAGTTGTTGTACAGCCAGATGGCCGCCAGCGTCCCGATGATGCCGGATACCAGCACCATGGGCTTTTGCCGCAGACCGGTGATATTGGTCAGGCCCAGGCCGCCGGTATACAGGGCGTTGTTGTTGGTGGTCCAGATATTGGCCCCCAGCACGATAAGCGCGGGGATGGCCAGCCCCTGGGCGATCATGACATAGAAAATGTCGTCCTTCCCGGTAAAGGCGCCGCCCACCGCGCCGAAGGCGAACATGAGCGAGTTGCCCAGGAAGAAGGCGATGACCGTAGTGGAGACCGCCACAGCGTTGTTTTTGGCAAAGCGGACGAAGTTGGGGGTGGCGGTTCCGCCGCTGACAAAGGAGCCGATGACCAGACCCACGCCCCCCAGGATGGACAGGCTGCCCGCCGATTTCGCAAAGATGGCGGTCAGGCCGCCGCCCTCGATTCCGGAGAGCACCATGGAGTAGACGCCCAGCACCGCGATCAGCGGCACCGAAATGGCGCTGACAATGGTGAGGGCCTTGATGCCGAAATAGGCCGACGCCGTCATACACAGCCCGGCGATGAGCACCAGGATAAAGGGGCTGATCCCCAGCAGCTCGGCGGCCGGGATGGCAAACATGGCCACGCCCACGCCGAACCAGCCGATCTGGGTGAAGGAAATCAGCACCGACGCCAGTTTGGAGCCGCTGGTGCCGAAGGAGCGCTGGGCCAGCAGATCCAGCGTCAGACCGGTGTCGCAGCCGATATAGGCCAGGCCCCCGGTATAGGCCCCCAGGATGATGCCTCCGATGATCACCGCCCAGACGAAGCCCGGAAAGTCCAGGCCGTTCCCCAGCTTGGCGCCCACGCTCATGCTGGCGGAGAAGAAGGTGAAGCCCATCATGACCACGAACATGCTCCAAAAGCCTTTGCGCGCTGTGGTCGGGACCGCCTCCAACGAATAATCGTCGTCCGCGCCCCGTTTTGTGGTGTTCGGTTGCTGCGCCATCATACTACCTCCTCTTTTCGCTTTATGAAACCAGTTTCATCCAAGCAAACTATATCACACTTCTTTCCCGCCGTCCAGCATTTCTTTTCCAATCTTTTTTCTTTCTTTTTATGGATTTTTTCCAAATCCCCCTTGGTTCCGCTCTTTCCTGAAACCACTTACATTCCCTGCATTGCTTTTTCCTCGTTTTTGTGGTATTATGGCCGCACAGCGGCCCTGAGCATACCGCACCGCCCTGCGGCGGGCGGGCGGTGCGCTTCCGCAAACGCGGAGCGTTTTGCGGAATACCAGCGGAAACGGACGAATATCCTAAGACAGGGGAGGCGGCAGGTTGTGAATATCAAGGAGGTAGCCCGGCAGGCGGGCGTTTCGGTGGCTACGGTCTCCCGGGTACTCAACCATCCGGAGCTGGTCCAGCCGGAGACCAAGACCCGTGTCTTATCCGTGATGGAGGCCCTCCACTATACCCCCAACTGGTTTGCCCGGGGGCTGAACCTGGGCAAGACCCGCACCATCGCTTTGCTGGTATCCAATATCGAGCGCGGCACCGACCGGGACCTGTTCGCCGGCGTGGAGACGGTGGCCCTGAAAAAGGGCTACGCCACCTTCCTGTGCAACACCCACGGCTCGGCCGCGGCAGAGGCCGACGGCCTGCGCATGGTACAGGACCGGAAGGCCGACGGCGTGCTGCTCTGCGCGCCCCTGGCCGATCTCTCCGGCCTGCACAGCGCCGGCATTCCATGCGTAAGCATCGGGCGCCCCCGGGACGCCCTGACGGAAAACTGCTGCTACATCAACTGTGAGGAGGGTGCCTTCCGCATGACCCGCCACCTGCTCTCCCTAGGGCACCGCCGCCTGGTGTTCCTGCTGGACCGGAGCGATCCGGAGGACCTGCGGCAGGTGGCCGCCGGATGCCGCAGAGCCGTGCTGGAGTGGGGCGGCGGGGCAGACGGCAGGGTCCTCCTGACGGAGAACAGCATACAGGGCGGCTTTGTAGCGGCGGAACGCCTGCTCCAGAGCGGTCCTCCGCCGGACGCCCTGCTCTGTGACAGCGACGAGCTTGCCTTCGGCGTGCTGAAGGCCGCCCGGGACCGCGGCGTGTCCATTCCGGAAGAGCTGGGTCTGGCCTGTCTGACCGACTCCCCGCTGTGCACCATCGTCACCCCGGCCCTCACCAGCCTGGAGCAGCCCGCCCGCCGGCTGGGCATGGTGGCCGCCCGGATGCTCTTTGATCTGCTGGAAAATGAGGAGTTCTCCGCTGGGGTCCCCCAGGAGATCATCCTTCAGCCAAAACTGAAGATCCGCCGTTCCTGCGGCAACCGTGCCCACATCTCGGAGCTTTTCGACGAATAAAGGAGGGGTATGGCATGTCATGTTCCGTAGAATTCATGGGACTTTCGCTCAAGCATCCCGTCATCGTGGCTGCCGGGCCCTGGGCCCGGGACGGCGCTTCCATCCAGCGCTGCGTGGACGCCGGGGCGGCGGCGGTGGTTACCGAGACCATCACCCTGGAGGCCAATCCGGTCCTGCGCCCCCGGCTCTACTACGACCGGGACCGGCTGTTCAACACCAAGCTCTATTCCGACCTGCATCTGGAACAGTGGGAGGGGGAGCTGGAGCAAGTGCGGCTGGGCCAGTGCCGCCTCATCGCCAGCATCTGGGCCACCTCCCCGTCCGAGCTGGCCTATCTGGCCGCCCGGATGGAGCGCATGGGCGCCCATGCCGTGGAGATCAGCATATCCGCCCCCATCGGTACCCGTACCCCGGCCCGGAGCAGCGATCCCGACCAGGTGCGGGAGTTCGTCCGGGCGGCGGCCCTGGCGGTGGACGTGCCCGTCATGGTCAAGCTCTCCTACGAAGCCGCCTCCTCTCCCGCCTTTCTTCAGGCCATCCGGGAGGCGGGCGCCGCCGGAGTGAGCGCCATTGACGCCCTTCGGGGCATTCAGGGCGTGGATCTGGACGCCCGCCGTCCCCGTATGCCTACTTACGGCGGCTACAGCGGCCCCTCCATCCGCCCGGTGGCCCTGGCCGCAGCCGCCATCCTGAAGCAGTACTCCCCGCTTCCGCTGTGCAGCGTTGGGGGGATCGAGACCGGCGAGCAGGTATTGGAATTTTTGATGCTGGGCGCTCAGGCCGTCCAGGTAGGCACCGTCCTCCAGCTGGAGGGGTATCCCGCCATCACCCGTATCGTAAGGGAGCTGACGGCTTGGATGGACGCCCACGGCATCGCTTCGCCGGAGCAGCTGCGGGGGGCGGCCCTGCCCAGCCTGACGCCCTTTGAGGACATCGACCCACAGCCCCTGACCGCCCATCTGGAGACGCCCTGTCCCGTCACAGAATGCGGCCTGTGCAGCGCCGGGTGCATCTACGGAGCGCTCTCCCGCCGTCCGGAGGGCTGGGTCCTTGACCCGCGGCTCTGCCGCGGCTGCGGATTGTGCGCCGCGCGCTGCCCCGAGGGGCGCATCCGTCTGGGCTGGTGAAAGCTTAATTCTTCATAAAATTTCACGGTTTTCCCTTTACAGCCGCTCTGAATTCAGCTACAATGGGACCAGAAACAAACGAGGAGGTGTGCCGCGTGGAGATGGATTACACCCGGAAATTCAGCATTCAAAACGAAAAGGACCCTGAGATCAAGGAGATCCTGAGTTGCGTATACAGCTCTTTGCAGGAAAAGGGCTATAATCCCA
>NZ_JALFGV010000146.1:0-2464 GCF_022777125.1 Lawsonibacter sp. | reverse complement strand
GGCGTAGACCTTCTTGGCCTTCCCCTCGTAGAGCTGCTCTTTCTTCTCGTAAGCCATGCTAAAATTCCTCCATCTGAATTTTTTGATCTTTATCCATAACTTCCAGAGCCATATCGGTCTTGAATTGGGAGAGCGTTCCGGACAGGCCGTCGTCGGAGAGCGCCAGCATCTGGGCGGCCAGGATCGCGGCGTTGTCCGCCCCGTCCACGGCCACGCAGGCCACCGGGATGCCCTTGGGCATCTGCACCATGGACAAAAGAGAGTCCAGCCCCCCCATCATGGAGGTCTTGATGGGCACGCCGATGACGGGCAGGGTGGTATAGGCGGCCAGGACCCCCGCCAGATGGGCGGCTTTACCGGCGGCGGCTATGATGACGCCGAAGCCCTTCTCCCGTGCGGAAGAGGCGAACTGCTCCGCGGCGGCGGGCGTGCGGTGGGCGGAGATGACGTGTACCTCAAAGGGGACGCCGAACGCCTTCAGGCGTTTCATGCAGGCGCGCATGGTATCCAGGTCGCTGTCCGAGCCCATGACGACGGCAACTTTTTTGCTCATACAGATCCTCCAGTCTTAAAATGCCAAACGATTTTTGAGGAAAAGAAAAAATAAATCAGGGTATCCATGATAAGGATACCCTGATGGGTTACCGTTCAAAATTGGACAGGCTGGCACAACGACCGCAGCGGGCCGCAGAGCGCGTCATGTGCACCGCCGCCATCCAAGTACCCCCTCGTCTTCTATCTGCCTACAATATATCGGATTTGCCGGGGGTTTGCAAGGGCGAAAATCGAATTTCGTAGGCTTAGACAACTTCCGGGAGCAAAAAGGGAAGGGGGATTGTAAAGTGTGTGTCAGGCGGAGACAAAGAATGCTTCAGCGCAGCCGCCCGTCGGTGCCCACCACCACGGTGCGCAGAGGGATGTCCCGGCCGCTGCGCGCCACCGCCGTTTCGGCGGCGCGCTGGATGCCGCCGCAGCAGGGAACCTCCATCCGCGCTACCGTGACGCTTTTGACCTCGTTGGCAGCCAGGATGGCGGCCAGCTTTTCGGTGTAATCCCCCTCGTCCAGCTTGGGGCAGCCGATCAGGGTCACCCGTCCGGCAATGAAGTCCCGGTGGAACGCGCCGTAGGCGTAGGCGGTGCAGTCGGCGGCAATCAGCAGGTCGCAGCCGTCAAAATAAGGGGCGTTTACCGGCGCCAGTTTGATCTGTACCGGCCACTGGCGCAGCTGGCTGGGCATTTCGCCGGCGGGGGCGGGGGCGCCGTCCCGGCGCAGGGCGCGGCTCTGACTGCCGGGGCAGCCGCAGGGCGGCACGCCGGCGGACCGGGCCGCCTTGGCCGCCAGCACGGCGGCATGGTCGTAGGCGGGCGCCTCCCGCTCCTCAAACGTAATGGCCCCGGTGGGGCAGGCGGGCAGACAGTCGCCCAGACCGTCGCAGTAATCCTCGCGGGTGAGGCGGGCCTTGCCGCCCACCATCTGGATCGCCCCCTCGTGGCAGGCGGAGGCGCAGGCGCCGCAGCCGTTGCAGAGCTCCGGGTCGATTTTGATGATTTTGCGTTTCATGGGGATTCCTCCTTGCTTTTGTAAGGAGAGTATACTATACTGAGGTCGAGTTGTATGTTGCATCTGCAACGAATGGAGGGAAAAACATGCGCCAGTATCTGCCGGTGCTGCGCCGGGTGCCCCTGTTCGCGGGGCTGGAGGAGGAGCAGCTGATGGAGGCCCTGGAGTGCCTGGCCGCCCGTGTGAAGTGCGCGGCGAAAGCAGCGGCGGTGTTCCGGGCGGGGGAGAAGGCCGCGGCGCTGGGCTGCGTACTGTCCGGCGGGGTGCAGGTGTGCCGGGAGGACGCGTCCGGCGAGCGGATCGTCCTGGCGGGGCTGGAGGCGGGGGAGCTCTTTGGAGAAGCCTACGCCTTTGCGCAGGACAACACTCTGGCGGTGTCGGTCTATGCGCTCGAACCCACCACCGTCCTGCTGGTGCCCGCACGCCGCCTGCTGGAGCCCTGCCAGCGGGCGTGTCCCTTTCATGCCCGGCTGATCCGCAATTTAGTGACGCTGCTGGCGGAAAAGAATCTACAGCTTTCCCGGAATATTCGGTATCTGTCCGCCCGCACCATCCGGGAAAAGCTGACGGCCTATCTGGAGGAGCAGGCGCTCCGCGCCGGACAGGACAGCTTTACCGTTCCCTTTGACCGCCAGGCCCTGGCGGACTACCTGTGCGTGGACCGCAGCGCCCTGTCAAGGGAGCTGGGGCGTATGCGCTCGGAGGGACTGCTGGAGTTCGAACGCAGCCGCTTCACCTTGCATCCCGGGCGATAAAAACGGCCGCACGGTTTCCGTGCGGCCGTTTTTATCGGTGATGTCAGTCCCTGAGATACTGCTTTACCAGTTCCTGCAGCAGCTCGTCCCGATCCAGCTTGCGGATCAGGGCGCGGGCGTTGTTGTAGTTGGTGATATAGGTGGGGTC
>NZ_JALFGV010000135.1:0-2675 GCF_022777125.1 Lawsonibacter sp. | reverse complement strand
CCCCCGCTTTTCTCGGATAAAACACGCCGGCGTGTCCGCTTGCGGCGGACAAACGCAGGCTCGGCGAAGACGCCCGCACCGTTCAGGCCAGCAGGATGCGCCGCAGGGCCAGCCGGCGCCAGATGTGGGTCACCTCGGCGGTGGCGCAGAGCTTATCCGCCAGATTGACGGTCAGCGCCTCCCGGCAGCGGGGACGGCGGCGGGCCATGGGCCACATGTGGGAGAGGATGATGTTCTCCTCCTTGGAGGAAAGCCCGCCGCACAGCTTGACGGCGTTGCGCAGGGCGGCCGCCGGATGGGCGAAGCACTGGCGGTAGGACCTGAGGCTGCGGGGATCGTAGAGGTACAGGTCGTGCAGCAGCCCGGCCCGGGCGGCAGCGCGGTAGTCCAGCCCCCACTTCCGGGCCAGGCGGAAGGCGGTATAGGAGACGAAGACCGAGTGCTCATAGCAGGACACGCCGGGGTGATGGCGGATGCCCTGCATAGCGCGCACCGCGGGGGTCTCCAGCAGGTCCTCCACCTGCTCCAGATAGCAGTTCCAGTTGGTCTTGTCCCAATAGGTCATGACGCGGGCTTCCTTTCTTGGTTTCGGCACCTTTGATTATACGCGCCCGCGCGGCATTTGTCATCGGGAAAAAGGGAGTTCGACTGAAAAGTGTTATAATTTCTTAAACATTTCCGCCCGGCCCTTGTATATACTAGCTGTACTAACACGCTTCATACACCCGGGGCGCCCCTGCCCCGGCGGAAAGGAGACGGGCGCATGATCTCTCTCAATTACCGGGATGCCCGGCCCATCTACGAACAGGTCAAGGACGGCCTGCGGCATCTGGTGGTCACGGGGGCCATCCAGACCGGGGACCGGCTTCCCTCGGTCCGGGCGCTGGCCTCTTCCCTGGCCATCAATCCCAACACCATCCAGCGGGCCTACGAGTCGCTGGAGGCGGAGGGCTATCTCTACACCGTGGCGGGCAAGGGCTCCTTCGCCGCTCCCCAGGACGGAGTAAACCGGGTGCGGCGGGATGCCCTGCTGGGCCAGTTCGACAGCTCTGCGGCAGAGCTTTTATTCCTGGGCATGACGGCGGAGGAGCTGACCCTGCGGCTGCGGGACGCGGCCCTGCGTCAGGCGCGGCGAGAGGAGGCGGGACAATGATCCAGGTAAAAGACGTGGTAAAGACCTTCGACGGCTTCCGGGCCCTGGATGGGCTGACCATGACGGTGCCCAGCGGCTCCATTTACGGGCTGGTGGGGCCCAACGGCGCGGGCAAGTCCACCATACTCCGCCATATCAACGGGGTCTACCGCCAGGATTCCGGCGAAGTGCTGGTGGACGGCGCGCCGGTGTACGAAAACCCGGCGGTCAAGGCCCGCCTGGCCAGCATCCCCGACGAGCTGTACTACTTCCTCTCCGCCTCCACACGGGACATGATGCGCTTTTTCCGGGGCTTCTATCCCCGCTTTGACCAGGCCCGGTATCAGGCGCTCAAGGACGTGTTCACCACCGTGGACGAGCGCCAGTCCATCCGCCGCCTTTCCAAGGGCATGCAGAAGCAGAGCGCCTTCTGGCTGGCGCTGTGCTGCCGGCCGGACGTGCTGGTGCTGGACGAACCGGTGGACGGCCTGGACCCGGTGATGCGGCGGCAGGTGTGGAGCCTTTTGATGGGAGACGTGGCCGAGCACGGCACCACGGTGCTGGTCTCTTCCCACAACCTGCGGGAGCTGGAGGACGTATGCGACCACGTGGGTATTCTCTCCCGGGGAAAGGTGCTCATCGAACGCAGCCTCAGCGACCTTCAGGAAAACGTGGTCAAGATGCAGGTGGTCTTCCAGGAAAAGCAGCTGCCCCAGCTCCCGGCGGACCTGGAGATCCTCAACATCTCCCAGGTGGGCCGCATCCATACCCTGATCGTCCGGGGCAACGCCACCGAGGTCACCAACCGCCTGGCGGCGTATGCCCCCATCCTCATGGAGGCCCTGCCCCTGACCCTGGAGGAGATCTTTATTTACGAGCTGGGAGGTGAGGACTATGCGGTCCGCGACATCGTGCTTTAATCTCACCCTCTATCAAAAAAACCTGTCCCGCTTTTGGCCCATCTGGGCGCTGTACGGCCTGATCTGGCTGTTCCTGCTGCCCATTTCCATCCTCAACGAGAGCCGCTGGTGGGACAGCGCCAGAGCCGCTCAGCGCCCCCTGCAGTTTCTGGAGGGCGGCAGCGCCGGTCTGGCCATGGCCCTGATCTTCGGGCTGCTCTCGGCCATGGCGGTGTTTTCCTACCTCTATAACAGCCGCTCGGTAGGACTGATGCATACCCTGCCCCTGAAGCGGGAGGGGCTGTTCTTGACCAACTACCTCTCCGGGCTCTCCTGCTTCCTGCTGCCCAATCTGGCGGTCTTTGTGCTCTCCCTGGCCGCCGAAGCCCTGGCGGGGGCGGTGAATGCGGGCAGTCTGTGCATGTGGCTGACGGTACAAAGCCTTCTGTGCTTCTTTTTCTACTCCTTCGCGGTATTCTGCGCCATGTTTACCGGCCACATCCTGGCCCTGCCCGCCTTTTACGGCATCCTGAACATTCTGGCAGCCGGGCTGGCGTACCTCTTTGACGCTCTGGCCGGGGCATTCGTCTACGGCTACGCGGGCATCCCCAGGCTGAGCGAGGCCGCCGTCTGGCTCTCCCCCG
>NZ_JALFGV010000100.1:0-13844 GCF_022777125.1 Lawsonibacter sp. | reverse complement strand
AGAGTGGGTGAACAATTATCCCCGTGAAATCTTGGGGTGGAGAACGTCCGAAATCCTGTTTCAAGAGTGCGTCGCCGCCCTTGGGTTTTAGTCAAATATATTTTTTTATATTTTTTTCGCATTTACTATTGACATTTTCGTCTTTTTTCGGCCGTCTCACAGGTCCACCGCCCGGTCCAGGGCGAAGAACCACAAAACCCGCCGCGTCACGGGGCGGCCGGTGATCTCGGCAAGGGCCCGGCTGTAGGCGGCCAGCTGTCCCCGGTATTCCTCCGCCCGGGCCGCCGCGGTTTGCTCCGTCACGCGGTCCGTCTTGAAATCCACGACCGTAATGCCCTGCTCCGTTTCAAAATAACAGTCCACCACGCCCTGGAGAAGCACCCGCTCCCCGGCGCCCGCATCCGGGTAATAGTCCCCGGCGTCGGCCAGGAGCGAAAATTTGAACTCCCGGTGCAGGGCGGCGCTCCCCCGTACCGCCCGGCCCAGCGGAGAGGCAAAAAAGGCGGTGATCTTCTCCGGCCGGACGGCCTGTCCCTGCTGGGGCGTCAGATAGGCCCCCTCCACCAGGCGGCGGATCTCCGCCTCCACCGCCGCCGCGGTATCGGTTCGGGCAAAGTCGATGTACTGCATCACCAGATGCAGGGCCGTTCCCTTCTGGGCCGGAGTAAGCCCAAATTCCTCGGCGGCGAACCGGGGGCGCTGCAGGGGCCGCGGGCGGGGGGGGTGTGGCGCCTGTTCGGCGGCCTCCTCGTCCAGAGCCCGGCCCTTGAGCTGGGTGGCGGTGAGCTTGGAGGGGATGGAGACGTCCCCCGCGTGGGGGTAGCGCCAGCGCAGCCGCGCCGCCAGCGCTTCCGCGTCCGTCTCCTCCTCTGCGTTCCGTTCCGGCTGCCGGGGCGCTGTCGCCGGGGCGGTGCGGAATTCTCCTGCGTCCACGACGCGCACGTCCCACGCCGGTCCGAACGGTACGTCCGGCGTTTCCACCTCCCGCTCCGCGGCCCGCCGGAGGGGCGCTCCATCCGGCCGGGCCAGGGCGGCCAGCAGCACCCACTGGCCGACGCTCTGGCAGCCCAGCAGCACCTGGGGCTCCACCGGGCAGCCCGCGTCGCCGGCCAGCCGCTCCAGCTCCCGCCCGCCCTGGGACAGGGCGCAGGAGAGGATCAGCTTCTCCTTGGCCCGGGTCATGGCCACATACAAAAGCCGCAGCTCCTCGGCCATCATTTCATACTCCAGCTGCCGGGCCACGGCGCTGCGCGCCAGCGTGGGGTACTCCACGCCCCGCTCCAGGTCCAGCCGCTTGGGCCCCACCCCCAGCCGGGGGTGGAAGAGAATGGGGCGGCTCATGTCCTCCCGGTTGAGCCTGCGCATGAGCCCGCACAGGAAGACCACCGGAAATTCCAGCCCCTTGGACTTGTGGATGCTCATCAGGCGCACGCCGCCCCCCGTCCGGCCAAGGGCGGGCAGCGCCAGCTTGGCCCCGTTCTCCCGCAGGCGGGTCAGATAGGACAAAAAGCCGAACAGGCCCTTGTGGCCCGCGCCCTCAAAGCGGCGGGCCAGTTCGGCCAGCGCGAGCAGGTTGGACTGCCGGGTCTCCCCCTCGTCCATCGCGCCGAAGACGCCCAGCAGATTGGTCCGGTCGTAGAGATGCCAGAGCAGCTGGTGGCAGCTTCGATCTGCGGCGCCGAAGCGCAGCTCGGCCAGCTCAGCCAAAACGGCCGCGCAGTCCGCGCCGCCGTCGGCCTGCAGCGCGGCGTAAAAATCCCCCTCCGGCGCGGCGGAACGGATCTGGGCCAGCCGGTCGGCGGAAAAGGCATACACCGGGGAGCGTAGCACCGAGATGAGCGGCACATCCTGCCGGGGATTGTCCACGATCTGCAGCAGCGACAGCGCCACCGACACCTCGGTGGCAGAAAAGAAGTCCCCGCCGCCCTCCGCCTCCCAGGGGACGTCCCGCTCCCCCAGGGCGCGGGCGTAGTGGTGGAGCACGGTCCCGGGCGAGCGCAGCAGCACCACGATGTCCGAGGCCCGGACGGGACGCAGGCCCCCCGCTCCGTCGGAAACCGGAAAGCCCTCCTCCAGCAGCCGGCAGATCCGCCCGGCCACAAAGCGGGCCTCCAGCAGATCCCGCGGGGCTTTGCCGGGCCCCTCCTCCTCATCGTCTTCCTCCGCCGCGCAGTCCAGCGCATCCAGCTCCAGCGCGTAGAGAGCGCCGCCCTCCTCCTCCGCCTCCGGATAGTCCGCGCCGGGGTACAGGGCGTCCTCGTCGGTATAGTCCATCTCGCCGAACTCCTCCGACAGGAGGGCCCGGAAGAGGTAGTTGGCCCCCTCCAGCACCTGGGGGCGGGAGCGGAAGTTTTTGGACAAAATGATCCGCCGCTCCTCCCCCTCCGCGGCCTCGGTATAGGGCTTGAAGGAGCGGTATTTGCCCAAAAAGATGGTGGGATCGGCCAGACGGAAGCGGTAGATGGACTGCTTCACGTCCCCGACCAGAAACAGATTGCGCCCCTGCCGGGACAGGGCTTGAAAAATGGCGTTCTGGACCTGGTTGGTGTCCTGATACTCGTCCACCATGATCTCGTCGAACCGTCCGGCCCACTGCCGGGCCAGGGCGGTGGGGCCGCCGTCCTCCCCCACCAGCAGACGCACCGCCAGATGCTCCAGGTCCGAAAAGTCCAGCACGCCCCGCCGGGCCTTTTCGGCGGTATAGCGGGCCTCAAAGTCCTTTACCAGCGCAAACAGGCCCCGCACGGCCGGGTAGACCGCCCGCAGATCGCAGAGCAGTCCGGCGCTCTCGTCCCCGAACCAGTCCGCCAGCTTTTCCATGCGCTTTTTGCACTTGCTCCGGATGTCCTTGACCTGCCGGACCAGCGTCTCCGGGCAGCCGCCCATCTTTTTTCGCCCCGCCGCGGGGAACGGGATGGGCAGCGCGGCGCGGGCCGCGTCCCAGCCCCGCTGCGCGCCCGCCGCAAACGCCCGCAGCCCCTCCAGCGTGGCGGAGAGCGTGGGGCCGTAGTTGCCGTCCAGCCCCCCGTCCAGCGCGCACAGCTCCAGCGCACGGGCCACGCGCCCCGCCCAGTAGTCCGCCTGACGGCGGGCGTCGGCGAGCAGCAGTCTCCCCCAGGGGGTCTCGCCCGCCTCCTCCACCCCCTCCAGGGCAAAGGCGCGCTCCTGTGCGTCCAGCCAGGCCGCCGGGTCCGGATGGGCCTGGACCCGGCCCCGGATGTCCAGCACGATCTGCACGAGGCGGCTGTCATCCCGCCCGGCGGACATGGTATCCACCAGCCGGGCAAAATCGCTGCCCTCGGCCAGGCCCTCGTAGCGCTGCTCCAGCACGTCGTTGAGGGCACGCAGCATCAGCACCCCCGCCTCCCCCTCGTCGCAGAGCTTGAAATCCGGGTCCAGGTCGATGGAATGGCCGCACTCCCGCAGAAACTGGGCGCAGAAGGCGTGGACGGTGGAGATATTCGCCTTGTAGACCAGCGTGGACTGGCGGCGCAGGCGGCGGTCGGCGGGAGCCTCTGCCAGCCGGGCGGAGAGCTCCTCCACAATGCGCGAGCGCAGCTCGGCGGCGGCGGCTTTGGTGTAAGTGATGATCAGAAAGCGGTCGATGTCCAGTCCCTCTCCCGTCACACGGGCCAGAAGCCGCTCCACCAGCACGCGGGTCTTGCCCGACCCGGCGGCGGCGGACACCAGCAGGGCTCCGCCCCGGTCGTCCACCACCGCCTGCTGTTCCTTTGTCAGGGAAAAGGCCATAGGGATCACCTCTTTTTCGATTGCTTCCGGTCCATGCGCCGCAACGGCCGTTACCGCGCGATCTCCCGGACCTCGGACCGTCCCACCAGATAATCCAGGGACACGTTAAAGTAGTCGGTCAATGCGATCAATCCATCAGAATCAGGCCGGTTTTTTCCCGCCTCATAATTATGGGCAGACCAGCGCGTTACCCCAAGCATTGCTCCAATGGTCTGCTGAAAAGCCTGTCTTTCTTCCCGCACAGCCGAAAGCCGCTCTTCAAACGACGCCATTTTATCCTTCCTCTCTTGACAAGGTGCGTTCATCTCACTCTACCAATTGTAGCGTTAAATTCCACATCAAGGGAGTGTTTTTATGTTTGATTTACTGGAATTAGAGCCGTTTCTTCCATCCAATCCGTCTCCCGAATACAAGAAGCAGCTTGCCGTTGTCGATCCCTCTCTCCAAACCATCCCGGACCTGACTTCAAGGGCGTTTTTTGACGGCTTCTGGGAAGAGAACGCCAAGCTGTCGTCCATCGAGCCGGAGGAATCCTTCCTCCACGGCCTGCGTATGGGCGCGCAGCTCATCCTTGCTCTTGCGCAACCGCTTCCCAAAACGCCTCGCCCTTAACCGCGGGCAGCCAGCGCTTCCGGTCGCCGCCCTTTCCCTCCTCGAAGTGACAGGCGGCCGCGTACGCGCACCACTGGCAGGCGTTGTGCTCCGGCCCCCGCCAGAAGGGGTCGGCGGCGATGTTGCCCGCCGCCAGCTCCGTGCCGATCTCCCGCAGGATCCTTCCGGTATGCTTCGCCAGCTTTCCCAGCCGCTCGGCGGAGACCAGCGCCTCCCCGGTGACGGCCCCCGCACGGTTGAGACGCACGGGCAAAAAGCGCATACCCTCCCCGTCCGTCCGCTCCATGGCTGCCAGCACCTCCGGCTCGTCCAGCACCAGGCCCCGGCGGCGCAGCTCGGCGTCCGCCTTTTTGCGCCGCTCCGCCTCGGTCATGGAGCGGCTGCCCGCCACCACCGCGTCCCGAGCGGGCAGATAGAGCACTCCGGCGGGCACGATCTCCGCTCCGTAAAGCGCCTTCCCCGCCTCCTCCAGTGTAAAGAGGTAAAGCAGCATCTGAAGCCCCATACCGTTCCAGATATCGGTCAGGTCAAAGGATTTCCGGCCGGTCTTGTAGTCCACCACCCTCAGATAGAGCCGCCCGTCGTGGACCCAGCCGTCCACCCGGTCCACAAAGCCGGAAATGCTGACGGTCACGCCGTCCACGGTGAGCTCTACCGGCGGCAGCTCGCCGCCCCGCCCGAAGCCCAGTTCAAAGGAGATGGGCTGGAATTCCGAGGCGGAGAGCTCCTCCGCCACGTTCTCCACCACGGCGCAGACCGAGGAGAGCAGCCGGCGGAACAGATACTGAAACCGGGGCGTCTCCTTCTCCAATCCCCCCAGCTCCTCGTCCACGTAGCGCTCCACGGCCTGCCGGGTCAGGGCGCGCAGCTGTCCCGGCTCCAGCTGCCTGACGCCGCCGAGCTCCTTTGCCTGACGCAGCACATGCTCCAGCACAAAGTGGACGAAGGTGCCGTACTCCGGCGCCTGGAATCCCGCGGCGCGGCGCGGCTCCGCCTTGAGGCCGTACTGCATGAAGTAGGAGAAGTGGCAGGACTTGTATTTGTCCATCCGGGAGGCTGACATGGGCACACGCTTTCCATAGAGCCGCTCCACCACCGGCCGGGTCAGGCTTCCCCGCTCCAGACGGGCGGCGCGCTCCATCCGCGCGACCAGGCTCCGGCAGTCCGGCAGCGCCTCCAGCGCCCGCCGTGCGGCCGGACTGCGCCCGGCCAGCTCCAGGGCCGGGCGGGGGGCGGAAAGGCGGAAGGAGCCGTCCAGGGCCTGCTCCCGCACCTGCCGTCCTTGGGGAAACAGCGTTCCCAGCTGATGGAACAGAAAAGCCGGCCGGTGCTCCTCCCCCTCCGCGCCGGCAGCGGACCAGCTTACATAGAGGCGTTGGGACGGCAGGGCGCAGGTCTCATAGACGATGGTCATCTCCCGGTCGAGCTTTTCCGCCAGCCGGGGCGCCAGCTCCAGGCCGTAAGAGGCCAGCAGCGTGCGGTCGTCGTCGTTGAGCAGGCCCGGCGAGGGCGCGGCCTGCGGGATCGCGCCGTCATCCGCGCCCAACAGGAAAAGTACTTTACAGTGCTTATGAGCCAAGCGGGGCATTTCTCCGGCATTGACCCGGTCCAGCGACACGGGGATGCTCCCCACGTCATACTGGGAGAGCACCAGGGAAAACAGCCGGGCGAACTCGTCCAGTTCCATGGGGGTCTCCCCCAGGATCTGTGCGCACTGCTCCAGCGCGGTGCACAGGATGTCCCAGAGCTGGCCGTATTCCTCCGCCAGCGCGGCCTCTCCCCTGTCCCGCAGCGCCCCGGTGCGCTCCTCCAGCCGCGCGGGCAGGCCGATCGTCTCCAAAAAACGGTAAAGGGCAATCGCTTGCCCCCTTCCCGTCTTGCTCCGGTTTCGCCGCAGCTCCTCCAGGGGGGCCGCGATCTGCCGCCGCAGGGCGTTCAGCCGCTCCAGCAGGGCCCGGTCCCCCTCGGAAAAGGGCAGGCCGTAGCCCTTGGGGTGGTTCGTCCAGTCCCGCGGCCCTGTCCAGGCGCTCCCCTCCAGGTTCCACTTGAGCACATAGTTCTCCAGCAGGTCCACGTCCTCCGGCGCCACTTCGGTCAGGCCGGTCTTCAGATACCGGAAGACGTCGTCGTACCGGTAGCCGCCCGCCGCCGTATCCAGGGCGGCGGTCAGCAGGGCCATCACCGGCTTTTGGAGGATATCGCTCATGCGGCTGAGAAAAACCGGCACCCCATACCGGGCAAACACCGTCTCCACCAGCGCGTCAAAGCCCTCCATGCTGCGGGCGCACACGGACAGATCCCGAAAACGGTAGCCCTCCTCCCGCACCAGGCGGAGGATCTCCGCCGCCGTCCACTCCACCTCGGAATAAGGGGTGTTCGCGGTAAAACGGACGACGGCTTCTTCCGCCGCCCCGGCGTAGGGGGCCGGACGGCTTGCAAACAGCTGCTCCTCGAGGTAGACAAGTGGTTTTACTTTCCCATCCAGCCGAACCGGCAGCACCTGGCTCTGCCAGGGGACCCCCACCTCTTTTGCCAGGCGGAGCAGCTGTCCCGCGGTCCGCCGGGCGGGCGAAAAGACCCCCGCGCCGCCCTCGTCCTCCTCCAGATGGTCGCAGGTAAGAGCCACGGTCACGCAACCCGCCTGGCGCAGCAACGGGCGGAGCACCTGCCGCTCCTGGGGCGTAAAGTCGGTAAAGCCGTCCACATAAAGCTCCCGCCCTCCGGCCCAGGCGCACCGCTCCAGCACCGCGGCCAAACGGGTCAGGCGGTCCCGTGGGTCGGCCCCCTGCCGGGCCGTCAGCGCCTCATAGGCTCCGTAGATCAACGACAAGTCTAAAAGCTTGTCACCCTCAGCTCCTCCGGCCTCCTCACCCGCCGTCCACAAGTGCTCGGGAGTAACGGCGCAGGTCTTCAGCTCATCCACCGTGGCGATCAGTCCCGAAAGGAATTCCGGCCTGCGGGAGGGGCGCCCATAGACCTTCAGGCGGTCGGCCACCCCCTTGAGCGCGGCGCACATGAGCAGCAGCCGCCCGCCGGGATCCAGGGCCGGCTCCGCCAGCCCGCCGCAGACGGAAAAGACCCGATTGGCCAGCCGGGTGAAGGAGAGCACCTCTGCGTATTGGCTGACCCGGCTGCCTCCCACCTCGCACAGGCGGCGTTCCATGTCATGGGAGTGCTGCTCCGGGACGATCAGCAGCTGCGGCCGCTCCGGCCCCCGCTCCGCCATGGTGCGCAGCAGCGTTTCGGTCTTCCCGCTTCCCGCCCGGCCCAGCAAAAGCTTGAGCATCGCTTCTCCCCCTCTTCCTTCTCCAAAACGTTCGTTCCAACGGTTTACAGTTTTGCCCGGCCGCTCGCATCCCGGGCAACGTCCCCCGGCAGGCGCGCCGTCTCCGCACCAAGCGCCGCCGCGCTTCAAGCCCTCCAAAGCGCCTTCCCGATCCAGGCTGGGCCTTCGCTCTGCACTATTGTACCACAGGCTCTGATTTCTTCAACTTTTTATAAAGCAGAGAGCGGTGGATGCCCAAACGCCGGGCGGCTTTGGACACCGATCCCCCGCATGCGTCCAGCGCCTTTTGGATATAAGCCTGCTCGAACCGGGCGCAGGCCTCGTGGAGCGGCGTCTCTTCCGCCATTTCCGGCTCCCGCCCGGCCCCTGCCGGCACAGCGGGCGCCGCCGCGGCGGGGCTCTGGATATCCATCCGGCCGGAGATCGCATAGCGCTCGATCACATTGCGCAGCTCCCGGATATTGCCCGGCCAGCCGTAGGCAAGCAGGCCCCGGCGCATCTCCTGGGTCAGGGCGCGGCTGAGCCCGTATTTCCGGTTGTTTTTGGCCAAAAACAGCTCGGCCAGCGGCAGGATATCTTCCCGCCGCTCCCGCAGGGGCGGCAGGAACAGCGGCATGACGTTGAGGCGGTAATACAGATCCTCCCGGAAGCGTCCCTCCGCCGCCATACGCCGCAGATCCCGGTTGGTGGCCGCGATCAGGCGCACGTCCGTCTTGACGATGCGGGTACCGCCCACCCGCATCACCTCTCCGGTCTCCAGCACCCGCAGCAGCTTGGCCTGCATGGCCGGGGGCAGCTCCCCCACCTCGTCCAGAAAGAGGGTGCCGTGGTCTGCCATCTCAAAGAGCCCCGGCTTGCCGGAGCTGCGGGCCCCGGTAAAGGCCCCCCGCTCATAGCCGAAAAATTCCGACTCCACCAGCTCCGCCGGGATGGCCGAGCAGTTGACCGGGACAAAGGGCTGCGAGGCGCGCTTGCTGTTGTGATAAATATAATTGGCCAGCACATCCTTGCCGGTGCCCGTCTCTCCACAGAGCAGCACGGTGGAATCCATGCTGCTGAGGTAGCGGGCGTCGTCAAAGGCCAGCCGGGCCGCGGGGCTGTTGCTGATGATGACCTCGGATGCCTCCTTGCGGGCCTCCAGATAATCGGCGATATCCTTATAGTTCCGGAAGCTGGATTTTTCCTGGGTAATATAATCGGAGAATTCCGCAAGCATCCGCTTGGGAATGGAAAATTGGGCGCTCATGATGACTTCGCCCTTTTCATCGCAGATCGGCTCGATATGGGTAAACAGCTCGTCCCCGTACTTGCTGACGTTATAGGCGTTAAAGGGGGACTTTTTCCCATCGTACATCTCCCGGGAAACCGAGCGCAGCCACAGCTTCTTTTCCCGCAGCTGCTCCAGGGTCATGCCGGTGAGTTCCTCCTTGGTCATGCGCACCGAGGCCGCCATGCGGGCGTTGACGTAAAGGATGCGCTCGTTGCGCCAGGTGACGAAGATATTGCCGAAATAGCTGTCCAATACCTTTTCCGCGTAGCGTGCAAACTGCTCCGGGTATTTCTCGATCAGCGTCTGGAGTCCCATCGCGCTCCCTCCAAGTCTCATTTTAGAGACACTTTCGTCTCAGATTTGATCCATAGTTTCAAAATTGAGACATTTTACTTCCCAAACAGGGTAACACAAAAGGGCCGGGAACGCAAGGCTTTTTCCCGCTTCTTCCCTTTGGCACGGCGTTTGCTTTACGACAATGGCGGGAATCTTCCCCGGAAAGGAGTGAAAACAAGCAAATCCCCGCCTTGCAACCTGTGCGAAAGCGTGTAAAATCGTGTTAGGGAGGAACTGTTATGGAACTCTGGTTAAGCATCGTCGGATTCCTGGTCGTCATCGGCATCATCGTATCCATCATGACCAAAAAGCTCTCCACCATGGTGGCCCTGTCGGTCATTCCTCTGATCGGCGCCATCTTGGTCGGGCAATTTACCAGCATCCCGGCCTATCTGGCCGCCGGGATCAGCAAGGTGGCCGTCAACGGCGTCATGTTCGTGTTCGCCATCCTCTTCTTCGGCACCATGATGACGGCGGGCGCCTTCGACCCCATCGTAAAGTTTATCATCAAATGCTGCCGGGGCAACCCGCTGTATGTGTGCATCGGCACCTACGTGCTCTCCATCGTGGGGCATCTCGACGGTTCCGCCACCACCACCGTACTGCTGGTCTGCGGCGCAATGATCCCCATCTATCAAAAAATGCATATGCGCCTGCGCAATCTGGCCGCCATCCTGGCCATGGCCGCGGGCCTGATGAACATCTCTCCCTGGGGCGGCCCCACGCTCCGGGCGGCCACCGTTATGGAGGCCGATCTGACCGAGTTCTTTCAGCCCATGCTGGTGCCGATCCTCATCACCATCGCCGTCGGCCTGATCCCCGTGGTGCTGCTGGGCCTGTCCGAGACCAAACGGCTCAAGGCGGAGGGCTTTGATTACGCCGGCGTCTCCACCGAGCATCATGCGGAAGAGCTGAGTGAGGAAGAGCGCTCCCTGCTGCGGCCCAAGCTGACCGTGATCAACCTGATCCTCATCGTACTGGTCGTCGGTCTGATGATCTCCGGCATCCTCACGCCCGGCGCCGCCTTCCTGACCGGCACCGCCCTGGCCTGGCTGCTCAATTACCGCAAGCTGGCCGACCAGCAGAAGATCATCCGCCTCCACGGCGCCAACGTGGTCTTCGTGGTCAGCGCCCTGTACGGCGCCGGCGTGCTGATGGGCGTGCTCACCGAGTCCGGCATGGCCGCCGCCATGGCCAATACCCTGGTCAGCCTGATCCCCGCCTCCATGACCAAGTTTGTCCCTATCCTGGTGGGCGTCTTCGCCACGCCCTTGTCCCTGGTCTTTGACGCGGATACGTTCTATTACGGCATCCTGCCCGTGCTCACCCAGAGCGCCACCGCCATGGGCCTGTCCGGCGCGGGGATCTGCTATGCCGCGCTGGTGGGGCAGCTGACTCTGGGCTGGGCCATCACTCCGCTGACCCCCGCCACCCTGCTGATGACCGGCATGTGCGATCTGGATCTGGGCGAGCACCAACGCTATACCATCAAATTCGTCTGGCCCCTGTCCATCGTCCTGCTCATTCTGCTGACTGTCTTCGGCCTGATCCTATAAAACGCTACCCCGGAGGAAAGGACTCTGATACCATGAAAAAAATTCGTATCGGCAGCGGCGCAGGCTTCGCCGGCGACCGGGTCGATCCCGCGCTCACCCTGATCGAGCACGGGGAACTGGACTACATCATCTTCGAGTGTCTGGCCGAGCGCACCATCGGCCTGGCCCGGCAGGAAATGCTGCACGACCCTTCCAAGGGCTACAGCCGCCTGCTGGAATACCGGCTCTCCCAAGTACTCAAGCCGGCAAAGCAGCACGGCGTCAAGATCATCACCAATATGGGCGCCGTAAATCCCCGGGCCGCGGTGGCCAAGGCGATGGAGATCGCCCGCGCCCAGGGCATCACCGGCCTGAAGTTCGCCGCCGTTACCGGCGACGACGTATTCAGCCAGCTGGAGCAGTATTCCGACGCGCCCATTCTGGAGTTTGACGGCACGGTGGGCCAGTGGACGGAGAGGCTGGTCTCCGCCAACGCCTACATGGGAGCCGAGGGGATCATCCAGGCCTTGAAGGACGGCGCGGACGTGGTCATCACCGGCCGGGTGGCCGACCCCACCCTGACCCTGGCCCCCCTGCGCTATGAGTACGGCTGGACCATCGACGACGCCGGTCCGATCGGCCAGTGCGTCCTGGCCGGACATCTGCTGGAGTGCGGCGGGCAGGTCACCGGCGGCTACTACGCCGACCCGGGCTATAAAGAGGTCCCCGACCTGGACAACCTGGGCTTCCCGCTGGTGGAGTTCGACGAGACCGGGCGCTTTACGCTGACCAAGGTGGCGGGCACCGGCGGCCTGGTCAGCGTGGATACCTGCAAAGAGCAGATGCTCTACGAAATCCATAATCCGGCCGCCTATCTGACTCCGGACGCCATCGCGGATTTCTCCCATGTGCGCTTCACCCAGGAGGGCAAAGACCGCGTGTCCGCCTGGGGCGCCACCAGCCACGGACTGCCCGGGCAGCTGAAGGTCAACGTCTGTTACCGGGACTCCTTCATCACCGACTGCGAGATCAGCTACGGCGGCTGCAACGCTCTGGAGCGGGCCAGGCTGGCCGGTGATATGTTCCTCAAGCGGCTGGACCGCCTGGGCGTGGCCTACACCGAGACTCGGGTGGATTACATCGGCTACAACTCCCTGTACCGGGATAAGCTGGCCGCCTGCCTCAGTCCCAGCCCCGCCGCCGAGATCCGCCTGCATGTGGCGGTGCGCACCGATGACCGGGAGAACGCCGTCATGGTCTCCAACGAGGGCGACTCCATCTATACCAACGGTCCCACCGGCGGCGGCGGCGCCACCATGCGTATCTCCGAGATCATCTCGGTCTTTTCCTTCTTTATCCCACGGGATGCAGTCCGCGCCCAGGTCGAATGCGAGGTGCTCTGACATGAAACTGAAAGAAATCTGCCACTCCCGCACCGGCGACAAGGGAGACATCTCCAACATCTCCCTGATCCCCTGGAACGAGGCGGACTATCCCATGCTCAAGGAGCAGGTCACCGCGCAGCGGGTCAAGGAATACTTTTCCGAGATCTGCCTGGGCAAGGTCACCCGATACGAGGCGGACGGCATCTGCGCCCTGAACTTCGTCATGGAGCAGGCCCTGGGCGGCGGCGTGCTGCGCAGCCTGGCCATGGACAAGCACGGGAAGTCCCTCAGTTCCGCGCTGCTGGAGATGGAGCTGTAGCGGTGGAAAGGAGGTCTGTTTGATGTTCCGGTTCGAAGAAGGGCGCATGTACCAGATGCCCGTACATTTCGGTCCCTGCTGCACGCCCCGTCAGGACCCGGAGGGGAAACGCTTTTGTTCTTACGGTCCCCAGGAGAGCGCGCTGCACACCCTGGTCTGCCAGACCGAGGGCGCCGCGGTGGAGCGTTTTTTGCCTGAAGGCTTTTCCCTGCGCCGCCCGTACCTCTTCTTCACCCATAAAATGCACCGCAATCTGCCCTGGCTGGCCGGGCGCGGATATAATGTGGTCACCTGCAACGTGCCCGTGACTTATACCGGGACCCGGGAGACCGTACGGGGACAGTATCAGCTGGCCATTTGGGAGAGCCATGCCGACCCCATCCTGTGCGGACGGGAGCAGCTGGGGTATTCCAAGCTTTACGCCGAGATCGAGGATCTGCATGCCTTTCAGGGCGTCGCCTCCGCCGCGCTGTCCTCCTGGGGCTTTCGTTTCCTGGAGCTGCGCTTTGACCGGAATCGCCCTCCGGAGGATGCGCCTTTGCTGGAAGCGCTGCTCTCCGACCCGGAAAACGAGGGACTGCTCCACTATAAGTACATCCCCCGCACCGGAGACGGCTTTTCACAGGCTGACGCAGCCTATGTGACTCTGACGCCGAAGGTCTTTTCTCCCCCTCCCGGCCTTCCCGCCCTTCCTCCGCCGGAGCGCACACTGTGCTCCGGCGGTCTGGAATGGCATACGCCGGAGTGGAGGGACATGCCCACCCAGTACCATATCGTGCAGGGCCTGGCAAGCCTCCCCGTGCTGCGGGTGATCGGCGCGGCTGCGGCGCAGACAAAGCATTATAACGACGTCTATGACCAGAGGATCGTTCGATAGCACACAGCAAAACGGCGGCGCAGGATCCTGCGCCGCCGTTTTGTGCGTGCGGTTGCTCTGGGGCCGGGCGTTCCAGGCTATGGATCCTCCCGCACTCCAACGCGGCCCTTTAAAACAGACGCATCTGTACGCCCTGGGATCTCGGCCGGGGCGGCAGGGCCTCCCCCCGCTCCAGTCCTCCCTCCGGAACGGCCTTTAAAAACGGCGACGGTTCACCGGCATGGAGCATCACCAATTCGTCCCGCGCACGGGTCATGCCCACGTACAGAAGCCGCCGCTCCTCCGCCGCATCGGTCTGCGCCCCCTCCCGTTCCAGCGGGATGAGACCCCGGCTCACGCCGCATAAAAAGACCACCGGCCACTCCAGCCCCTTGGCGCCGTGAAGCGTGGACAGGGTCACCGCTCCGGCGGCATAGCCCGCCCCGGCCCGGCGCAGCAGGTCCCCCTCCTGTCCAAGCGTCAGGTTCTGCAGAA
>NZ_JALFGV010000094.1:0-57960 GCF_022777125.1 Lawsonibacter sp. | reverse complement strand
TCTTTTGCATGGACCGCCGGGATGCGCAGGTCCGCCGCCGGCATAAGAGACCAGGCTCCCGCGTCGTCTCCTCTTGCCCGCCGCTCAGTCCTTCTGCATGATCTCCAGCATGTCCGCCGTGAGGTCCGTGGTATAGGGGTTGAGGCTGTGGGTATTGACCAGCTCCAGCACCTGGTCGGGATAGAGCTGATAGCACCAGGTCCAGCCGCGGTAGGTGATGGTGCCGTCCCCAGGCAGCACTGCTGTGGTCAGTCCGGCCGAAAAGTCAAAGTCCAGGGCCTTGGTGCCGAAATAGGTCAGCGCGTTCAGATCCAGGTCGGTCTTCACGTTGTTCAGGAGGATATCAATATATTCCGGGAATTTCTGCGGGTTGGCGACGGCCTTTTTCAGCACGGCGGTGAGCAGGTCCCGCTGGGTCTGTGTGCGCCCCACATCCGCGCCGTTGTAGATGTCATAGGTGTGGACCTGCCCCGCGTCGTCGATATAGGAGTTCTGCCGGCAGCGGGCCACCTTCAGCGCGTCGGCGCCGGAGAGCCACTGGCTGCCCTTATTGTAGTGGATGTGCAGGTCCTGCGTGGGGTCGTCGTAGCTCATATCCACCGGCACGTAAAATTCCACGCCGCCCACCGCGTCCACCAGGCGGACAAAACCGCTGATGTTGACCTTGATATAGTAGTCGATGGGAAAGCCCAGGATCTTGGAGACCTCCGTCTTCAGCCCGTCGATCCCATTATAGGCGTATGCGGCGTTGAGCTTGTAGAAGTTCTTGCCGTTGGACTCCCGCACCCCGTTGATAAAGGTATCCCGCGGCAGTGAGACCAGCCCCACCGTCTGGTTCACCGTGTCGTACGTGGCGACCATCATGGTGTCGGTGTTGCCGTTGCCCTGGTCGCTGGCCACCAGCAGAAAGGTATAGGTATACTCCTTGCGCGCCATGGCAGGCTCCGGCGCCGGGGTAACGGCGGCCAGGCGCTCGTCCACTTCCGTATCCGGATCATCGGTGGGCTGTATGCCGGCCGCCGGCGCGGGACCTGTAAGCTCCGGCGGCCGGGCCAAATAGCGGTATACGCCGTAAAGCACCACGATGACGGCGGAAAGCGCCACCGCCACCCGGTATAGGATCTTTCCCACCCGCCGGGCGGGGGAAGCTGCGCTCTTCATGACGCGTCGGGCCAAGGGAGACGCCCCCTTCTTTTGTGAAATGACAACACCGTTCCGGCCTTGCTTCGACCAGCCCGAAACACGGCCTGACGTCTGTTTGAAGCACCGGAAAATGGCGCAGGCGCGCAAACGGACGCTAGTCCAGTATACAGGTTCCGACGAACGGGGGCAAGGAAAAGTTTCACGGTTTCGATTATTTTAAGAAATTGCCGCCGTCCCCGGGAAATGCCTGCGTTACATGCAGCAGCAGGGTCTCCGGCTCCAGCTGAGCCCGGAACCCGCCGCAGTTGAGGCACATCCAGCCGTAGTATTCCCGCTCGGGACGGCCGTATTGCGCCAACAGGCCCATGAGCGCCCCGCCGTGGGATACCACGCCTACCCGTCCAAAGCCCCGGCGCCCGGCATCCGCGGCCACCTTCTTCAGGCCGGCGGAGACCCGCTCCACCACCTGTTGGGCCGATTCGCCCACCGGCAGGGCGGCAAAATTAGCGCCCCCCGGCGCACCGATCCAGGCTTGGTAGAGAGGATCGTCCTTCAGCTCCTCGTGGTTTTTCCCCTCAAAGGGGCCGAAGTCCGTCTCCCGCAGCTCGTCCACCACCGTCTGTTCCACCCCGGGCCATAGCAGCTGCGCCGTCTGCCGGCAGCGCAGCAGGGGACTGCGGTAAACATGCTCCACCGCCGGCAGCGTCGGCCCCACCTGCCGGGCCAGCGCTTCTCCCTGGGGGGCCAGGGGCACGTCCAGCGTACCGATGAACCGCTTCTCCAGGTTGCCCTGGGTGGTGCCATGCCGGATCAAGATCAGTTCCATGTGCCTTCTCCTTTCAGTACCATGCTCAATCCGCAGAAGATACGCTCCACACGTTCGGCCCGCGCCGCCAGGCGGCAGCACAGCCGTCCCACCTGCTCCCGGCGCAGCCGCTGCTCCGGGTCGGCGGGCACCACGCCGCTGCCCACCTCGTCGCAGATCAGGATAATCTCCGGGTTGGCCGCCAGCAGCTCGTTTTCCTCCAGCTCCGGCCACTGCTCCACCCCCGCGAAAACAGGGCGGCTGCGGGCCGTCTCCGGGTCCCTTGCCACCTGTTCCGG
The DNA here is from genome assembly GCF_022777125.1 of Lawsonibacter sp. Lineage (NCBI taxonomy): Bacteria > Bacillati > Bacillota > Clostridia > Eubacteriales > Oscillospiraceae > Lawsonibacter > Lawsonibacter sp. The sequence goes on along the minus strand of NZ_JALFGV010000094.1, from coordinate 55,713 downwards.
CCCCAGGCCGGTCTTCTGCAGCACATACTCTAGCTTCCCCTGGCCCGCACCGCCGATGATGAGGATCATCCAAACACCTCCAATCGCATGCCCACGGCCGCTCCCAGCACCACTGCCAGCTCGCACAGCTGCAGAAAGAAGCCGGCCAGATCCCCGGTGATGCCGCCGAACTGGCGCCGGGACATGACGGTGTAGTACAGGCAGACCAGCGCCGCCCCCGCCAGCGCGCCCGCTCCCGCCCAGGGGGAGAGCAGCGCCATGGCCCCACCAGCCGCCGCCGTCCACAGACCCAGGACGCAGCGCGCCTTCACGGCGTCCATCGGCGCGGTGAAGGCCGCCAGCAGCCCGCTGCCCCGGGCGTTGGGCAGCACGGCGGCAAAGAGGCCCGACAAGCTCCGGGACAGCACCGGGCCCAGCGCGAGCACCCACGTTTCCCGCCCGGCGGGCAGCGCCTCGCACCAGACGGCAAAAAAGCAGATCAGATACAGGCAGCAGCAGATGATGGCAAAGGCCCCCGTGTGGGAATCCTTCAGGATCTCCAGCTTCCGCTCCCGGCTCTGGTGGGAGGACAGGGCGTCGCAGGTATCGCAGAAGCCGTCCAGGTGGATGCCGCCGCTGACGGCCACCGGCAGCAGCAGCGCCCCGGCGGCGCAAAGCACAGTGCTCAGTCCCAGCAGCTGACTCAGGCGCAGCCACAGCCACAGCAGTCCTCCCGCCGCCAGGCCGACCGCCGGGAACCACCACAGGGCCCGGGACAGGCTCTTCTCGTCCCACTCCACCCGGGGCATGGGCAGCTTGGAATACATGGCAAAGGCAATGACCAGGCTTTTCACACCGCTTCCCCCTTCCAGCCGACCGGGATACCGCATACGACCTCCCAGACTTGCTCCGCCGCGGCGGCCAGCTTCCGCTCCAGACGCGCCAGCTCCGCCAGCCAGGCCCGGGTCTGCGCCGCGTAATCCATACCTCCGGCGTACACGTTGCCGGTGACCACCGCCAGCAGGGCCGAGCGCTCCGCAGCCCGGAGCACCCCCCGCAGCACCCGCTCCGCCGCGCCCGCGGCCCCAGCGGCTCCGAAATACTCGTTGGCAAACAGGTTGGGCAGATCCTCCAGCAGCACGGCGCAGCCCTCCGGCAGTGCAAATCCCGCCAGGTCTGCCGGGCGCTCTATCGTCTCAAAGCCCTTTCCGGCCCGCATGGCCCGGTGCCGCTCCACCCGGGCCTCGCTCTCGGCGTCCCACACCTGCATGGTGGCCAGATAGAGCTTGGGCTCGCCCCGCGCGCCCACCAGGGCCTCGGCAAACGCCGATTTGCCGCTGGAGGCGCCGCCGGACACCAGGATCAGCATTCGTCTTCCCCCCCCAGGGGCTGATACGCCTCGATCTTCACGTCGTCAAAACTCGCCATCTCCCGGTACACGGCAAGGCCCATGTCCAGCAGGGGCATCACCGCCACCGCGCCGGTCCCCTCTCCCAGCCGCATCCCGGCAAAGAGGAACGGCCGCAGCCCCAGCGCCTCCAGCACCAGGGTCCCGGCCGGCTCCTGCGAGGCGTGGGAGCCCAGCATGTAATCCACCGCCGCCGGGCAGAGACGCGCGGCGATGAGGGCGGCCACGGAGGAGATGAAGCCGTCCACCAGCACGGGAAGCCGGCAGGCCGCGCCTCCCAGGAACACTCCGGCCAGCCCGGCCAGATCCAGTCCCCCCACCTTGGCCAGCACGTCCAGGGGATCGCCGGGGTCGGGGGCGTTGACCGCTACCGCCCGCTCGATTGCGGCGATCTTCCGCCGCAGCCCCGCGTCGGAAAGCCCCGCGCCCCGCCCCGTCATGGTCACGGCGGGTTGGTCCAGCAGCACGCAGGCCACGGCGCTGGAGGTCGTGGTGTTGCCGATCCCCATCTCTCCGGTGGCCAGCAGGCGGCAGCCCTGCTCCTTCAGCTCCCGCGCCACCGCCGCCCCGGTCAGAATGGCCCGCTCGGCCTCCGCCCGCGTCATGGCGGGGCCCCGGGTCATATTGGCGGTACCCCGGCGGACGCACCGCTGCAGGATGCGCTCCCCCTTGACCGGCCGGGCCACGCCGATGTCCACCGGCACCACGTCCGCCCCGGCGGCGCGGGCCATGGCGCACACGCTGGTATCCCCGGTGGACATGTTCTCGGCGACGATGGCGGTGACCTCCTGCCCGGTCTGGGTGACCCCCTCCTCCACCACGCCGTTGTCGGCGCACATGACCACCACAGCCCGCGGGGCGGTCTCCACGTCCGGACTTCCGGAGGCCCCGGCGAGGCGCTCCACCGCCTCCTCCAGCAGACCCAGGCTGCCCAGGGGCTTGGCGATGGAATCCCACCGGCGGCGGGCCGCCGCCCGGGCGGCCCCGTCGGCGGGACGAATGGATGCGATCAGTTCCGGTACGGTCATTGTTTTAACTCCTCTCGTTCTCCCAGCAGATAAAAACGTCCCTTGGGAAAGATGATGGACACCCGGGTCCCCTCCCCCGCCTGCGAGGCGATGGAGAAGCCCAGCCCCAGCCGCCCGCACAGCGTTCTGCACAGGTAAAGGCCCAGTCCCGTGGAGCGTTTGGACAGCTTCCGGCCATTTTCCCCGGTAAAGCCCTTTTCACATACCCTGGGCAGATCGGCCTGCGGAATCCCCACCCCGTTGTCCGCCACGTTCAGCGCCACTGACTGCTCCGCCCGGCTCTGCGTAAAGACGAGCCGGGGGTGCTCGCCCCGATATTTGATGGCGTTGGAAATGAGCTGGCCCAGGATAAATTCCACCCACTTTCCGTCGGCGTAGGCCACGGCGTCCAATCCCTCCAGCTCCACGGAGAACCCCGCGGCGATGAGCGGCCGGGCGTACTTCTTCACCGCGTCGGAGGCCGCTTGGCGCAGGGCCATGGGGCGCACCACATAATCCCGCTCCACCGCGCCGCTCCGGGCGTAGAACAGCGCCTGCTCCACATAACCCTCGATTTGAAACAGGGCCTCCTCCAGCCCCTGAAGCGGTGGACCCGGCAGGTTCTCCAGGGTCAGCCGGGCCGAGGCGATGGGCGTTTTGACCTCATGGACCCAGGTTTCGATGTATTCCCGGTAGTCCGCCATGTCCCTCCTGGCGGCGGCCAGGGCGTCGTTCATGGCCTTGTTGGTCTCCTCCATGGCCCGGCAGAACAAGACCCCCTCCGGGAAAGAGGGCTGTTCCAGCAGCTCGGAGAACAGGTACTTGCGCTCCAGCGCGTCCAGCATGCCCATGGCTTCGTCGTAGAATGTCTTTTTGCGGATGTATTCCGCGGTCAGGGGCAGCAGTCCGCCCAGCAGAAAGACCAGACACAGCAGGGCGATGGCCCCCGGATGGACCGACAAGACCCAAAGCAGCACCGCCGAGAGCAGCACGGAAAAGCCCAGTCCCGCCAGATAAGGCGCCTTGTCCCGCCAGAACCAGCCCGCCGTCACAGCTGATACCCCTGTCCCCGGCGGGCGGTAAGAAACCCCTCCGCTCCCAGGCCCTCCAGCTTTCGCCGCAGGCGTGCGACATTGACGGTGAGGGTGTTGTCGTCCACAAAGGCGTCCGACTGCCAAAGCGCGTGCATCAGCTCCTCACGGGAGACGATGCGCTCCGGGTTTTTCAGCATAAGCTGGAGAATGCGCGCCTCGTTGCGGGTCAGCTCGGCCTCCCGCCCGTCCAGCAGGACCGTGCTCCGGCTCAGGTCCAGGGTCAGGCCCCGTTCCGACAGCACCGCTCCGCCCTGGGCGGGATAGGCCCGCTGCAGCAGCCGGCCGATGCGGGCCAGAAGGATCTGTGTGTGATAGGGCTTGGTCAGAAAATCGTCGGCTCCCAGGTTCATGCTCATCAGTTCGTCCAGCTCGGTGGAACGGCTGGTGACCACAAGGATGGGCAGCTGGGACTGCCGCCGCAGCTCCCGGCAGACGTGATAGCCGTCATACCGGGGCAGATTCAGATCCAGCAGGGCCAGGTGGGCCCCGCTGTACAAGATCTGTCCGGCCACATCCTCGTAATCGTCGGTGGAGGCGCAGACATAGCCGTACCGCTCCAGCAGCGCGGCCAGCTCCCCCCGCAGCGCGGGGTCGTCCTCCACAAGAAAAATGGTATGGGACATGGTATCCCTCCCTGCGTTGTGATCTTCCGGAAGCACGGAGCCCATCAACGGGCGCCGGGCGGTTCCGCGGTTCCTTCCGCATTATAGCAGAAAAAAGCGGCGCGTCCAACCCCGGACGCGCCGTCTGATCACCAGAATATACCCAAGATCCGTTCACTGATGGCATAATAGAGGGGGATGCTCAGAAAAAGCATCCAGCCCGGGTGCCAATTATCCAGCAGAAACCCTGTGATCAGGAAAACAATGACCACAATGATCGGATATACGTCACCCAGTCCCAATACCGCGCTGGCGGCAGGCAAAGCTACCATCAGCACCAGGGTCAGCAGCCACAAAAGCGCTTGCTTCTTTTTTTCAAACACCTTTTTCTGCTGCTTTTCCCAGGCCCGCTCCGCTTCGTCCCATTCCCGCGCGGCGGCAAAGACCTCTGCCTGCTCGTCCTCCGCCTCCTCCGCCGCGGCCGGTCCCGTCTGAGATGCATAGGCGTACTGGCTTTCGCAGCGGTCGCCCCCCTGAGCCGGCTGCAGCAGCAGCTCGTCCAGAGAAATGCCGTAGAGCCGGGCCAGGGCGATCAGATTATCCGTATCGGGAGAGGACTCCGCCCGTTCCCACTTGGAAATCGCCTGGCGGCTCACCCCCAGCCGGGCCGCCAGGTCCTCCTGGGATAACCCCCGCTCCCGCCGCAGCGCCACCAGCCGGTTTGCAATCTCTAGATTCATTCGCCAACGCTCCTTCTCTGTGCTTGTGCGTTCAGTTTACCAGATTTCCGCCCGCCGCGCCACCCATTTTACGTTTCAGCGTCCGCAACTATCGGTTGCGTGCCCCTAAAATCAGATAGATTCGCTTGCCAAACCGATAATGGATATGGGGGCCTCCCGCCCGCTTTCCCTTTTGATTTCTCTTTGCGGCCTGAATGCGTCCTTACCGTCATACAATCGGAAAGTATTCCAGCCGAAAAGTCCGGTCCTCTTGGGATGCGAACAAATATGGTGCTTCTCTAAACCTTATACCACTTCTTGTTCCCCTCCTCATGGCGTATAGATAGGCCGATCCACTGCCAAGCTACCGCCCAGCGCCAAGGACACCTGCCAGCGCCGCCTCCACCGCGGCCAGATTGTCATGGTTGGTAATGCTCTCCATTGCCGCACGGTCCATGGTGCCGTCTTCCTTTTACCGACACCACCCCCGAGGTAGGGCTCGTGGTTCTGTTTCTTCATCGCCGCAGAGTATACCGGCCACTTGGCGGCCTCGGTCTTGGCGTACATGTCGGCCAACTGGAACTGGGTGTTCTGGAACTGGGAAATGCGGCGGCCGAACTGGACGCGCTCCTTCGTGTACTCAATTGCCGCATCCGGTGCGGCCTGAGCTTCGCCGCAGACCTGAGCCGCACTCTTCAGGAACAGCTGTTTGCAAAGGACTTCTTCTGAAGAAGAGTACCATTGTAGATTCCACGATCCTTGCCGCCCCGTTTTCCGCAAAGAACCAGGACGGGCAGTGAGATCCGAATGCGCATCAGATGAAAACGGCAGGGAATGACGCTTTGGGTACAAAGCACATATCGGGGTAGATATGGATAGCGGCTTTTTGAACCGAAGGAAAAGCCGATTGCAAATCGCCAAAAGGGCAAAGCGGCCGTGCGCAGAAAGAAAGCGTCCTGACCGCAAGCCTGCAAAACAGGCCAAGCCCCAAAAGGCTGGGCCGCAGAGCGCACAGCAGACCATACCCCACAGGGAGCGTTTCAAAGATGGTATCTGCCGGATAAACGACAAGAGACGCGCCGCCAAGTCAGAGCGGCACGTTCCCCAGCAGAATGGTGACGGCCAGGAATGCCAGCGCGAGCATCAGCAGGCGCCAGCCGGAATAACGGAAATGTGTTTTGAGGTCGATCCCGGCCGCGCCCAGCATCAAATGCGTGCTGGGCATGATCGGGCACGCCATTATGCTCATGCTGTAGCCGGGCGCCAGCGCGCAGACAGACTGCAGCGCGGAGAAACCGAAGTTGGCCGCCACGCCATTGATAACGGGCGTGACGCCGAAGCTGTAGGCAGTGAGCCCCAAAAAGCAGCCCAGCGGATAGGACAACGTGCCGAATATGGTGAGCAGATATCGGCTCCAGCTCTGTGGGAACACCGAAACGAGGGCTGTGATCATGGCGTTCAGCACACCGGAGTCATTGAGCACATTGCCGAACACACCGCCAAGCACCATGGCAAGGCAGATCATCAGTGCAGTGGACGCATGCTCACTGAAGTGTGCCATCTGCTCCTTTATGGTGCGGTAATTTACCAGGACCGCCACCGTATAGCCCGCCATGAACACAACGGCTGTATTCACGACATTCAAAAACAGCAGAATGAGCACGGCGACCGTAAGGACCGTGTTGAACGGCAGAAGGCGGCGCGCCCGCGCAGGCAGCTCCTCGCCCGAGGATTGGAACATGCTTCCATAGGCGGTCTTGTCGTTTAATCCCGCGGCGATGCGCTTTTTTTCCGTGTACGCAGTTCCCAGGAGCACCAGTGACAGGATGCCCGTCATGCACAGCAGCGCAGGCAACAGCTCCTGCCAGATGTCCAGAACATCCAGTCCCATCACAACGGAGTTCGTCAGCGTCACGGAACCCCATGGCAGGAAGCTCCAGATGCCCACCACGGCCGAGAGAATAAACGTAAGCACGACGGGCCGGATGCGCAACTTTTTATAGAACGGATAGAGCGCCGGAATCGTAACAAGGATGGTGGAAGGGGCCTGCCCGTCCAGATGGGAGCAGATGGAGACGAGCATCGTGGCGAGCAGCACGGGATAGATGTGGCTGCCGATGCGGCGTGTAATGCCGCCCACAATGGTGTCGAAGACGCCCAGTTTGTTCATAAGCGTAAAAAACAGGATCGCAAACGCCGCCATGATGCCGAGTGTTGCCGTGGATGCGATACCGTCCGTGATGTAGCCGCTGATCTCGTTTAAGGGGATACCCAGGCACAGGGGGATGAGCAGGATAACGATGACGAATGCCGCGGGCATGATAGTCTTGTTGCGCGCGAGGAGCACGATGAACAAAACGATGCCCAGCAGGCCCACCAGAGCAAGCATGATACAGATGCCTCCTTAATTTTTAAGATTCGGAATAGACGGGCGGACAGCGGCCATTTTGGCCGCATTTGAAAAAAATAGTCTCACAGACTATAATAGAAGAGCGCAGAAGAGAACGGGTACCTCCCGCGGCATCAGAGCGAAGCGGGTTGGAAAAGGAGGGTCTTGGATGAAACTTTCACAGATGCGGTATTTTCAAGCCGTCTGCCTTTATGGCAGCACCACGCGCGCGGCGGACTCCCTGTTCGTTTCACAGCCGTCTATCAGCATGGCCATCAAAGAACTTGAGGAAGAGCTGCACGTAAAGCTGTTCGTACGCCAGAACAACCGCATGATGCTCACACGCGAGGGATCGTTTTTTTTGGAGCGCGTCAACCGTGTGCTGGACGAGGTGCGTACGCTCGAGCAGACGATGCAGCATCTGAACAGCAGCAGCACCGTAACGCTCAGCCTGCCGCCCATCGTGGGCGATTTTTTCCCGAATCTTCTCGACCGCTTCATGCAGGAATATCCCGACTACCGGCTGGAGGTATACGAGGACGCACAGGGGGAAGTGACAAACCTGCTGCGCGAGAGCGAGCGCGATTTTGCCGTGGCCATCCTCAACAGTATAGGCGACCAGGAATTTGTCACCTATCCTTTTTTGAAGGTGGAACTGATGCTGTGGACGAACATCCACAGCCCCCTCGCCCAGAAGGCACGTGTCTCATTCCGGGACATCGGCACATCGCCCATCGTGCTATTCAAAGACAGTTATTACCAGAACTCCATTATCAAGAACTATTTTCAGGAGGCGGGCATTGAGCCGAACGTGATGCTGTATGCGAGCCAGACAGCCACCATGAAGAACTTCGCACGCAAGAACCTGGCCTCCACGTTCCTGTTCGTAGAGGAGTGCCCCGGCGAGCCGCTGCTGCGCGGTGTGCACTTCGAGCACCCCATTATCTTCTCCGTCGGCCTCATCCGTCTGCGCGACAAGCCCCTCAGCAAAGCGCAGGAGGCCTTCCTTGCCCATATGCTGCACACGGCACCGGGCACGTCTGCATCCTCCCAAACCTAGCGTACCCTTTCGTTAAAAAGATGTAAAATAATTTTTTACAATAACCCTATAAGCAGTTTTGATGGGTTTTTCCATCAAAACTGCTTTTTTGTGCACAATATACAAAGAGTTCGATAGCCATTCGGCAAAAGAGAAATTTTGAGGTTTCTCTATTATGTTTTATTATAATTGAATAGTTTTTCTATATTGTACAGTCCTTCTTTCGTTCCCTATAATAAAGCTGCGCTTCACAGCAAAACTGTTCGACGGCCGATTCGAATGCGCTTGCATGAAAAAGGAGGAAGGAAAATGTCCGAGACAAACAACGCAAAGGTGAACAAGGGCGGCATGTACGCTGTTTTGTTCGTCGCATACGCCATGGTGAACTTTCACCGCTACGCCACCAGCATGACGGCTTCTATTCTCGCAACCGACCTTGCGCTCGACGCAGGCCAAGTCGCTCTTTACATCGGGGTGTACACATGGTGCAACGCCATCATGCAGCTGCCTGCCGGCCTCATCACGGACCGCATCAGCGCGCGCAAGCTGCTGAGTGTGATCTATCTGCTGGCGGGAGGCGGCCTTCTGCTGATGGCCTATTCGAAAAGCTTTCCGCTCATCCTCGTGGGCCGCGGCATCCTAACGGCCGCAGTGGCCTGTGTGTTCAACGTCTGCAGCCGCCATATCGCCTCCTGGGAGAGCGCCGACAACTATAAGCGTGTGAACAGCATGTTTATGACGGCCGGAAAGATCGGCGGCCTCGTCGCGACCACGCCGCTCGTGCTGCTCATCGGCGGCATCGGCTGGAACAACACGTTCGGCCTCATTGCAGCCGCCTCTATCCTCGTGGCCGCGGGCGCATGGATATTTGTACGCGACCGGCAGGGGGCGCTGCAGAAGAAGGCCGTCTCTCCGCTGGCTTCTGTCAAGCACCTCGCCCGGACGGGCGGCTTCTGGCTCTATTGCTTCGCAGGCGCGCTGGTGGGCATGACGGTTCCCATGGTATTCTCGGCGTGGGGCGGCACGTTTCTTGTGCAGGGGCTCGGGGTAGATCCCGTCGTCAGCAGCAATATCTTAATGGTGGGCAATATCGCCTCGTGCATCGGCGGTGTGACCATCGCGCTCGTGTGCAAAAAGATTCCCGCAAAACCGCTTGTCGTCATCTCCTACATCGTCATCTCTGCCTGCGTGGCACTGCTGGCCGTCTTCACCACCCAGCTTTCAACGATTGCTTATGCCGTCATTTTTGTCATTATGGGCTTTACCTTCTATACCTCCACCACTTCGGTCTATGCCCTTATGCGTGAGATGTGCGGTGTAAAATTTATCGGCGGGTTTATGGGCGCTTCCAATTTCATCTCGTGGCTCGTAGGCAATGCACTGGTCTCCACCATCTGGGGGCTGTTTATCCCGGCCGACTTCAGCATCGCGGGCTTCCGCAACGCGCTGTTCTTCCAGCTCGCCATCTCCATCGTCGGCCTCATCGGTTTCATCGCACTCAAGCCGGGCATGCTCAAAGGTTGCTCGGACAAGGATATCGCTGCACTGGAGGCCGCACTGGAGACACAGAAGGCGGCGGACTGAATCAAGGCTAAACCGCCGGAAGAATGGGAGCTGTAAACATGAACAGACGTACCAGGGCAGAGATATTGGAGAGCCTTCGGGAAAAGGAACGCAACCGTGCGCTCATCCTTGGAACAGGGGCCGGGACCGGCCTCTCCGCCGTGGCGGAGGAAAAGGGCGGCGCCGACCTCATCATCGCCTACGCGACGGGCCGATACCGCATGGCGGGGCGCAGCTCCATGACGGGACGCTTCGCCTTCGGCGACGCGAACGCCGAGACCGTGCGCATGGCGGCTGAGCTGCGGCCGCTTGTTCGGCACGCCCCACTCATCGCAGGCGTGTTCGCGCAGGACCCTTTCCGTGATATGGACGCCTTTCTGGACGAGCTTACAGCGCTGGGCTACGAAGGAGTGCAGAATATCCCGGGTATGGGCGGGCAGGAAATTATGGAGGGCGCGGGATGTGCGGCCGCACTGGAGGCGGTCGGATACGGCTTTGCCCGCGAGGCAGAGCTTGTGCGCAAAGCACACCGGCGGGGCCTGCTTACAACGCCCTACTGCTCCCGCCCGGATCACCTGAAGCTTCTCGTAGAGGCCGGCGCGGATGTGCTGGTGCTGCATATGGGGCTCACAGGGCGCGAGAGCGACCACAGCATGGTCATCACACCGCTGGAGCGCTGCGCCGAGCGCATCAACGCCTTGAGCCAGCTTGCGAAAGAACTGGACCCCCACGTGATCGTACTGTGCCACGGCGGCCCCATTGTGAGCACAGTGGAAATGCGGTATCTGATGCAGCGCTGCCCCCGGCTGGCGGGGTTTTACGGCGCATCCACCATCGAGCGCATCCCGGTGGAGCAGGCGCTGATGCAGAGCGTGCGGGCGTTTGGGGCGCTTACCCTCAGCTCAAAAAGGAGAGTTTGAATATGAGATCATTTACAAGAGGCGAAGTATTGTGTGCGCTGCGCGCTGGACTGGCCGAAGGGCGCCCCATCCTCGGTGTGTGCGCGGGCATCGGTCTCACGGCTAAATGTGCCGAGAGAGCCGGCGCAGACCTTATCTTTGTCAACAATACCGGCCGGTTCCGCATGTCCGGGCGCAATGGGCTCCTCGCAAAATTTTCGTTCGGCGACGCAAACGCCGTCACCGAGGAGATGGGTACAGAAATCCTGCCGGTGCTTGCCCACACGCCCGCCGTGGCGGGTGTGTTCGCTCAGGATCCCTTTAAACGCATGGATATGGTGCTGGAAAACCTAAAACGCTGGGGGTTCGCGGGTGTGCAGAACAGCCCCGGGATGGGGATGATGAGGCCCGCCATGGCCAAGAACCTGGAGGCCGGCGGTCTTGGCTTTTCCAAGGAGATTGAGCTTGTGGAGACAGCGCGCAGTATGGATCTTCTCACGGCTCCCTTCTGTTATGATGCCGAACAGGCCCTGCGCTTGGCACAGGCAGGCGCGGACATTCTCCTGCTGAACCTGGGCTTGACGGCGGGAAATGACGACGGCGTCGAGGTGCCGCCGCTCGGTGCGTGCATCGAGGAAATGCGTGCGATACTCGCGCCCGCAAAGGATGCACGCCCGGACGTGCTCATCATGTGCCACGGCGGACCTCTTGCCACGCCGGAGGATGTGCAGCGCGTGTACGACGCCATCCCGGAGATGGACGGTTATCTGGGCGGCTCCTCCATCGAACGCATCCCCGTGGAGCGGGCCATCATCAACGTCATCCGTGATTTCAAGCAGATCGCCGTGGAAAAACAGGAGGAGCCCGTATGAAGAGCATCGCTGTTTTGGGTGCGTTCGACACGAAGGGTGCAGAGTTAGCCTATCTCATCGACTGCATCCATGCGCTCGCACCGCTGGCGGACGTGATCTCAGTGGACGTGAGCGCGCGCGCCCATGAGGCCGTATTCTCCGCCACTATCCCGAACGTGGAGGTAGCTCGTCGGGGCGGCGGAACGTTGGCGGCCCTCTCATCGGGCGACAGGCTGGAGGCTGTCACCGTGATGATTGAGGGCGCGAAACGGTGTATTCAAGATCTGTATAGCACAGGCCGTATCAGCGGCGCCATCACACTGGGCGGCGGTTCCGGCACAGTGCTGGGCATGCAGGCTCTGCGGCAGCTGCCCGTCGGTTTTCCCAAGGTCATGGTCTCCACCATCGCAGCCAGCGCCACAACGGGGAGGCTGTGGCAGGGCACCGATATTCTCGTCATGAATTCGGTGGTGGATATCGCCGGCCTCAACAGCATTTCGCGCGCGGTGTTCCGGACCGCCGCCGGCGCGGTCACAGGCGCCGCACAACTGGGGCCGGCACCCACGCCGAAAAAGGAAAAACCCGTCGTGGCCGCTACGATGTACGGTATGACGACGCCCGGTGTGGAGGCCGCGAAGGCCTGGCTCGAGACAAACGGCTATGAGGTACTGGTATTCCATGCCAACGGCGCGGGTGGGCAGACTATGGAGGAATTAATCCGCGGCGGCGGCATCGACGGTGTGCTGGACCTCACCACCACCGAGTGGGCCGACACCCTGTGCGGGGGCGTATGTGCCGCCGGACCCGACCGCCTCGACGCCGCCGCGCAAGGCGGCGTGCCGCAGGTGGTGAGCGTAGGTGCCCTGGACATGGTGAATATCAACGAAAGACCGGTGCGCTTTTCCCACCGCCTGTTCCACGGCGGCGAAACAAGCAGCCTCATGCGCACGACGCCCGAGGAGAACCGGCGCCTGGGCACGATTATCGCCGACAAATTGAATGCGTGCACGGCCCCGTGCGCACTGCTCCTGCCCCTGCACGGCGTATCGCAAATCGACCGCGAGGGCGGCCCCTTCTGGGACCCGGCGGCCGATGACGCATTATTCAGCGCCATCCGTGCCGCGCTGGTATCGCCGCTTGTGGAACTGCAGGAGTTGCCGCTGCATATCAATGACCCGGCGTTCGGAAAAGCCGCGGCGAAGAAGCTACACGCGCTCATCACGGCGGGAAAGGAGCACCGCACAGCATGTATATGACAAGAGAAGAAGTGCTCGGACGGCTGCGGGCAACGCTGCGCAAAGGGCAACCCATCGTGGGCACAGGCGCAGGCATCGGCCTTGCGGCGCACGCCGAGGAACGGGGCGGCGCCGACCTCATCATCGTCTATGGCACGGGCAAGTACCGCATGGCTGGGCGCAGCTCCATGGCTGGGCGATTCGCCTTCGGCAATGCGAACGATCTGGTGCTCAAGATGGCACAGGAAGTCATGCCCGTGGCGCCCCATACGCCAGTCCTGGCAGGCGTATTCATTCAAGATCCCTTCCGCGACATGATGGGGTTTATAGAACAGCTCAAGCAGGCGGGCTACAGCGGCGTGCAGAACGTACCCGGTATGGGCGGGATGGACCAGATGGAGGGTGCGCGCACTGTGACATCCCTGGATGCCGCAGGCATCGGCATGGCGATGGAACTGGCGTTCCTGCGGGCCGCAAAGGACCGCGGCATGGTCACGACACCATACGCATACAACCTCACGCAGGCCGTCCAGCTGGCTGCAAACGGTTCGGATATGTTGTGCCTGCATGTTGGCCTCACGACAAAAGGCCTCACGGCAGCCCAGGTGGCGCCGCCGATCGAGCGGTGCGCCCAGATGCTCAACAGCTGGATTGAGGCAATCCGTTCCGAGAATCCCGATACCATCATCCTCTGCCACGGCGGCCCCATCGCAGAACCGCAGGATTTTTCATACATCATGCGTCATGTGGAGGGCATTTCCGGCTTCTACGGCGCGTCGTCAATCGAGCGCATCCCGGTGGAAAGAGCACTGGTGGATGCCACGTCCCGGTTCCGCACGCTGCATATCGCGCCCCGCCCGGATGCCGTGTAGCAGTCCGCGTGCGTCCGGCACCAAAAACAACAAAACGGAACGCAGTATCTTCCTTTTTCTATTCCACAAAAAGTGCGTCTTTGCAGAAGATGAACTCACCGGGCCCCGAAGGACCCCTGCGCCGCATCGCTCATAAAACAGCAAACCCCCCCTTCTCGTTTCTTTTTATGCTCCCCGCACGTTCTGAAAAAAGCGGCCGTCTCATGACGGCGAACCAAAACATGCATGGTGCACCGCCTTTTCAGAGCCACGATTCTTTCCGATCTTAAGCGAACCCTCCGGTGCGGCGCTGAATAAAGCGCCACATCGGAGGGTTTCATAAAACTTCAGGTTTCTTTACCCCCTGCCCCGTTGTGTCTCCACAATTTCATTTTTGCTGCAGTTTGGAATTACAGCCATCGCGCAACGATACCCGCAGCGGACAAGGGACAACACGCCTGCCAGCGGCCAAAATCAGCGCTGACGGCGTTATTGCCTTCGGCGGGCGCCGCCCGGCAAGGGGGATAACGCAGCCGGCGGACCTATTGGTCCCGAAAAACCGTATTGTCCCTTATCCTCCGGGGGCGGCGTATGATAAGAGACCGATTGACAGGACCTCTCACAGCTTCCCATCAACCACCCTCGTTCCCACCCTCCTTCAGGAAAACGCTGCTGCAGCTCGTCTTGCGGCGGGAGACGCGCTGTGGTATGCTTTGATTGACATCCTGTTTTGGGAGGAATGTGCCATGGACCGGATCGTTCCAGGCCCGTATCCCTATGATCCTGCGCTGTCTGCGCCGCCGCCGCCGCGGGACTACCGGCGCCCCGGGGAAGCATTGCGCCGGAAGCTGGTTCGCCGCCGGGAGCATGCCCAGGTGCACTCCTGGCGGCCACCGGAGGGGGTGGCGGTCCACCGCTTCGTCTACCCCGGCGCGGACAGGGCGGCCATTTCGTGCTGGAGCGTAGCGGCGGGCGAGGCCGCCGAGCGCCGCCCCGGTGTGCTCTACTTCCACGGAGGCGCCTTTCTGTTCGCCCTGGAGCCTATGATGCTGGAAAATGCCGCCTGGTTTGCCGCCGCGCTGGGCGTACGGGTCTTCCTGCCGGAATACCGGCTGGCCCCGGAGCACCCTTTCCCCACGCCCCTGCTGGATTGTTTCCGGCTGCTGCAATTTCTGTCCGCCGGGAACGCCCCCTGCGCCGTGGACCCGGACCGTCTCCTTCTCTACGGCGAGAGCGCCGGAGGCTGTCTGGCCGCCGGAACTGCGCTGCTCGCCCGGGATGGGGGCGGCCCGCCCCTCCGGGGGCAGGCCCTGATCTATCCCGTCCTGGACCGGACCATGGCCTGTCCCTCTCACCGGCTCTTCCCGGCGGCCCCTTGGCCGCCCTCCGCCAACCGCCAGGCGTGGGAGCTCTATCTGCGCCGCGGCGCGGGAGACATGGCCGCTTACGCTTCCCCGCTGTCCGCCCAGGACTTGTCCCGGCTTCCGCCCGCCTATGTGGAGTCCCAGGAATTTGATATCCTCCGGGACGAGGCCGAAGCCTATGTCCGCAGGCTCCGAAGCGCCGGAGTGGCTGCGCAGCTCTGGCGGGTCCCCGGCTCCTACCACGGCTTTGACGCCGACCGGGACAGTCCCCTCGTCCGTCAGGCGCTGGAACGCCGGGTCAGGGCCATGGCGGCCATGCTGGATCTCTGAACGGGCCTTCTTTTACGAAAACGGTTTACTTTTATCCGAAAATGTGATAAGGTAAAAAGACCAAGGGAGGGAGGAGATGGAGAAGCCTATGACCATCAAGGATATTGCCCGGATTGCCGGAGTTTCCCCTGCCACCGTCTCCCGCGTGATCAACAACAACCCTGCCGGAGTGAGCCGGGAGACCCGCGCACACATCCAGCAGATCGTACAGACCTACGGCTACCAGCCCAACAACGTAGCCCGCAGCATGATCACAAAGCGCTCCAATACCATCGGCGTGGTGGTGCCCGACATCGTAAACCAGTTCTACACCCTGCTGCTCAAGGGTGTGGAGGACATGGCCGCCTCCCGCGGCTACAGCGTGGTGCTCTGCAACTCCAACAACAACGAGGACAAGGAGCTGCGCAACCTCAGCTATCTGCGGGACAACTACGTAGCGGGCATCATCTACAACAACTACCGCATGAGCGAGCGCACCGCCAACCTGATCCGGAGCAGCCGGGTGCCTCTGATCTTTGTGGACAACTGGGGCGATCCCATCGACGGCATCTGCGTGCGCATCAACCATCAGCACGGCATGGCGGCAATGGCCAACTATCTGCTGGACATGGGGCACCGCGCCTTTGCCTATCTGGCCGGACCGGAGGGGGTCTTCTCCGCCGATATGCGCCGCCGGGGCTTTCTGGACGCGCTGGAGGAGCGGGGCATCCCTTTCGCCCCTAGGGGCGTTTTGCAGCACTGCGCCTATTCGGAGGAGGCAGGATATGAGGCGGCCAAGCAGCTGCTGGATGAAAAGCGCTCCATCACCTGCTTTGTCTGTGCCAACGACCTGATCGCCTACGGGGTGATCCGCCTGCTCAACGAACGCGGCCTGCGGGTGCCCGACGACTGCTCGGTCACCGGCTTCGACGACATTCCCTTTTCCCGCCTGCTCAACCCCGGGCTGACCACGATTTACAACCCGGTGCAGCAGCTGGGGCGCTCCGCCGCCCAGCTGCTCATCGACCACATCGAAGGCGCCCCCCCGCCGCCGCAGCGGGAGCTTCTGTTTGACACCCATTTGGTGCGGCGGGCTTCCGTCAAATTTCTTCCGCTCTAAAAGAAAACGTTTTCTCTTTTTTCGTTGACTTCTGCAGTGCAGTGTGCTATTCTGATCCTGCGAGCAGAACATAAATCGCTCTCTTTGGAACTGGAACTAAAACGTTTTATCTCTGAACCAATTATTTTATGGAGGTGTCAAAATGAAAAAGCTTGTCTCTTTGCTCCTGGCCGGTCTAACGCTCTTCTCCCTTGCCTCCTGCTCCGGCGGCGGAAGCGGAACGGCCGCACCCCAGAACTCCGGCACGGGGGAGGGCGGCGCGGTCCGCACCCTGACCGTGGCCAACTGGCAGGGCTACGGCTCCGATGCGGAGTACGCCGTCCAGGCCTTTGAGGAGGCCAACAACTGCAAGGTGGTCCATCAGTATTTCGATTCCGAAGAGGCCCTGCTGAACATGCTCCGCCAGGGCGGCCTGGGGCAGATCGACGTGGTGCTGCCCAACATGGCCTATGTGGCCATCGGCAAGCGCGAGAACCTGTTCCAGCCCATCGACGTGAGCCGGCTGGAGAATTATAGCGACCTGCGGGAGGACATCCGCGATGTGGAGGATGTGAAGGACGCCGACGGCAACATCCTCGGGGTGCCCTGGACCTGGGGCACTACCTCCCTGGGCTATAACCCGGACGCCATCTCGGACACGGTGGATTCCTGGGGCATCCTGTGGGACCCTGCTTATCAGAACAAGATCGCCTTCTTCGACGACCACACCACCGCGGTGATGATCGCCGCCACCTACGCCGGGGAAGATCCCTACGATCCCGACCTGGACGTGGTGAAGGATACCCTGCTCTCTCTGAAAGCCAACTGTAAGCTCTTCTGGAGCAGCTATGACTCCTTTGCCAAGCCCTATTCCGCCGGCGAAGTGGTCGCCGGCAGCGTCTGGTCCGGTGCCGCCACCCAGCTCAACGCCACCGGCCAGAAGATGACCTATGTCTATCCCAAGGAGGGTACCATCGCCTGGGTGGACTATTGGGCCATTCCCAAGGACGCGCCCAACGAGGATCTGGCCTACAAGTGGATCGACTGGATGACCTCTCAGCAGTTCCAGTCCACCTATGCCGCCGATCTGGAGATGCAGCCCCCCATCCCCTCCAACACCAAGGTGCTGGACAGTCTCTCCGGCGATGTGAAGGCCGCCCTGTACGTCGACAACGGCCTGCCGGAGAAGCTGGTGTTCCAGAAAGAGATCCCGGAGGAGACCAACCAGGCCTGGCTGGACCTGTGGAACGAGGTCAAGGCCTCCTGAGCACGCGATCATCAACGGGGGAGACGGATCCGCGCAGCCGTCTCCCCCGTCTTGTTTCATCACTCTGAGAAGGGCGGAACGCGCATGACGAAATCCAAACTTTCTACCTGGCTGCTCATGCTGCCCAGCACCGGGATGCTGGCTCTGCTGGTGGTGGCGCCGCTGGCTGTGCTGGTCTTTGCCAGCCTGATCCAGGGAAACAACCTGGCCCTGGATGCGGCGCTGAGTCTGGGCAATTACGCCACCATTTTGGAAAAGGGGCTCTTTTTTCCGCTGATGGGCAAATCCCTGGCCATGGCGGGCAGCGTCACCGCGGCCTGCATCCTGCTGGCCTACCCTACCGCCTACGGCCTGGCCAAATGCGTGGGCGAAAAGCACCGCAACCTGCTGGTGGTACTCATCATCATCCCCTTTTTCACCTCCCAGCTGCTGCTGATCTACTCCATGATGGTCCTGCTGCAGGCCAACGGCCCTGTCATGAGCCTGCTGGGCCTGTTCGGCCGGAACGCCTCCACCTCCATCCTGTACACCAATTTTGCGGTGTTCCTGATCCTGCTGTATGAATTTCTGCCCTATATGGTGCTGTGTCTTTATTCCTCCATGTGCAAGATCGAGGATAACCAGCTCTACGCCGCCCAGGTCATGGGCGCGGGCAAGGCGCGGCGGTTCCTGGACGTGATCTTCCCGCTCTCCTCCCCCGGTCTGCTCTCCGGCATCATCATCGTCTTCGTCCCGGCGGCGGGCAGCTTTGTAGAGGCCAATCTGGCCGGCGGCACCAACGGGATGCTGATCGGCTCCTATATCGACACCAACTTCTCCGTATCGCTGAACATCGGCCGGGGCTGCGCCCTGTGCGTGCTGTTCCTGCTGGTCCTGTGCGTCATCACGCTTATCATCAACGCCGTTATCCGCGGCGTGGCAGGGAGGCGGCTATGAAAAAACGGTATCCCTTCATCCGGGCGGTCATGATCGTGGTGTACGCATTTATCTTCCTGCCCATCTTCATCGTCGCGCTCATGAGCTTCAATGCCTCCCAGTACGGCACCTTTCCTTTCGTATTCTCCACCAAGTGGTACGTCCGCCTGTTCACAGGGGCCAGCCTGGGGGGCGCCACCTGGCTTTCCATCTGGTTTTCCCTGCTGGTGACCCTCACCATGGTGGTGGTGGGCGTCATGACCAGCCTGGGGCTCAAACGCTCCAACGCCAAATTTGCCAAGGTGTTCTCCGCCCTGCTGAACATGGGCGTCATCATCCCCTGGCTGGTGCTGGGCGTGGCGCTGCTGATGATCTTCAATTTCATCGGCCTGGGCCGGTCCTATCTGGGCATGTATCTGGGCAACAGCATCTGCGTGCTGCCCTATGTGGTACTGCTGGTCTACCCGGCCCTGTGCGAGCTCAACGACAACCTGGAGTTCGCCGCCCGCGCCATGGGGGCGAGCCCCCTGCGTGCCTTCTTCACCGTGGTGCTGCCCGGCATTTTCCCCGCCGTGGCCGCCGGGGGCCTGATGGCCTTTATGGTCTGCTTCAATAATTTCGTCATCCAGTACTATCTGGCCCCCTTCGGCGTGCGTACCCTGCCCCTGGAGATCTACAACATGGTCCGTGTGGGCTATAAGCCGGACATCAACGCCCTGGCCACCATTATGGTGCTGGTCTCCACGGCGCTGGTCTATCTGGTGAACAAGCTGGGTTACGGCAGCAAGAGGTCTCTGCTATGAGCGGGGCGGCGCTTCTGGTCATCGACATGCAGCGGGTCTACGCGCCCGGCGGCGCGTGGGCCACGCCGGGCTTTGACCGGGCCGAGGCCAATATCCTGCGCCTGTGCCGGCGCTATCCCAGGCGTCTGTTTACCCGGCACCTGCCCTTTTCCGATCCCCCCGGCACCTGGAAGCGCTACAACGCGGAGTTTGCCGGGATCAACCGGGATCCGGAGTGCGCCCGCCTGATCCCCGCTCTGGAAGCGCTCGACCACCTTTCCTTTGAAAAGCAGACCTATTCCGCCCTCTCCAGCGGCGCTCTGCGCGCCCACCTGCTGGCGGCGGATTACGCTGAGATCCTGATGACCGGCGTCCAGAGCGAATTCTGCGTCCTGGCCACCCTGATGGACGCGGTAGACCTGGGCCTGCCCGTTACCCTGGTATGGGACGCCTGCGCCGGCTCCAGCCCCGCGCTGGACGCCGCCCTGCACGATATCGCCGCCCTGATGCCCTGTCAGGTACGGCTTGCAACGACGGAGGAAGTACTCAATGGCTGATTTGAAGATCGTGGACGTGCGAAAAAGCTACGGAAAAAAGGAAGTGCTCAAGGGGGTATCGCTCACCGCCGGAACCGGGGAATTCCTGGCTCTGCTGGGCCCCTCCGGCTGCGGCAAGACCACCCTGCTGAATACCATCAGCGGCATCGTCCGGCAGGACGCGGGTCAGGTGCTGGTGGACGGCCGGGACATCAGCCACTCTCCCATCGAGAAGCGCAACATCGGCGTGGTGTTCCAAAATTACGCCCTGTTCGCCCATATGAACGTATTTGAAAACGTGGCCTACCCCCTGCGCCTGAAAAAGGTCCCCAAGGCGGAGCTGCAGCAGCGGGTCGGCCAGGCCCTGGAGACCGTGCGGCTGGACGGCTACGCGCCCCGGCGCATCGCTCAGCTCTCCGGCGGCGAGCAGCAGCGGGTGGCTCTGGCCCGGGCCATCGTCTACCGGCCGGACATCCTGCTGCTGGACGAGCCGCTCTCGGCCCTGGACCGGAAGATCCGGGAGCAGATGCAGATCGAAGTACGCCGTATCCAGCGGGAGATCGGCATCACCACCGTCTTTGTCACCCACGACCAGGGGGAGGCGCTCTCCATGGCCGACCGGGTGCTGTTGATGCACGGCGGGCAGATCATCGAAGACAATACCCCCGCCGAGGTGTACCTCCACCCCAAATCCGCCTTTGCCGCCGACTTTATCGGGGCCTCCAACGTGCTGGAGGGCCGCTACGAACACGGCCGGGTGAACGCCGGTGGGCTGGCCCTGCCCGTGGGCGAGCAGGCCGTCTCCGACGGCGCCCGGGTGCGCGCGCTTATCAAGGAGGAGAACCTGGCCCTCCTCCCCCCGGGCCAGGGGGATCTGAGCGCCCGGATCCAGGACAAACTGTTTTTGGGCCAGTCCATCCGCATCACGCTGCGCTGCGGGGAGCGCAGCCTGTTCGCCCTGGTCCCCGCCCGGGAAGCCGAACCGCTCACCGTGGGCTCCGACGTGGACCTGCGGGTCATGGGCGCGTCGGTGTTCGCTTTGTAACCCCCCGGCCGTCCCCGCGGGGCTGTCCAATCAAACACCGCGTGCGTGCGCGGTAAGGAGGGCATTATGTTTCAAATTTCAAGGGAAAAATACTTTAATACCTGGAGCGCCAAAAGTCCGGCGGCCATGATGTTTCTGCCTGCCCGGCTGTCCGTGTCTCTGGGGGCGTACAGCTTTTCCAGCGGCGCCTACACCAGCTTCCCCTTCAGCGAACACATCAAGCTCTATGAGCACGACGCCGACGGCCGCTACTGCCGTCTGACCGCCGAGCACAACGGCACGGTACTCCAGCTGGAATACTGGAAGAGCGACCCCTGGACCGTCCGGGGCCGGGTGAGCACCCTGGCCAACGGGGAATGGGGCCTGCGCTTTTTGCCCGTGCTCACCGTCGGGTTCGAGGGGGACGGCTGCGTCTCCCGCGCGCCGGACGGAAGCGTCGCCATGGCCCTGCGCAGCTACCGCTTTGCGGTGGCGCTGAAGGACCGCCCCATCCGGGAGTGCCTGACCGACGACGAGGGCTACGTGGGCCGCCGCATGGAAGAGCTGGGCTATTACGCCCCTCTGGAAGACGCTCCCCGGCCCAAGTACCGCAGCTTCCTCTATAACCTGGAGGAGACCCCGGTCATCGACTTCGCCCTGTGCGCAGCCAATGGGGATGCCGGCGCCCGCGCGGGGGCGGAAGCCGCCCTGGCGCTGGAGCAGGACGCGCTGGACGCCATCCGCGCCCGGGCGGGAGAAGCCCTGCAGCAGGAGGGCCGCTTCGGCTGCTGCGCGGAGGCCCTGCGGGACGTGATGGCCTGGAACACCTTGGCCGACTTCAAAAACGGCCGGGTGCTCACCTCCCTCACCCGTTTCTGGATCGATAAGAAGTTCGGCGGCTGGTTCCTCTGGCTGGACGACGTGCTCTACCACGCCCTCTGCGCCGCCTGGTCCGGCGATTGGGCCACCGCCCGCTGCAACATCTGCGCCAGCATGGAGAACGCCGTCCCCGCCGGGAACCTGGCCTGCCTCATGTCGGAGTTTACCGAGTGGGTGGACCGCTCCCAGCCGCCCATCTTCGGCTATATCGTACTGAAATACTATGAGCTGACCCACGACCTTTCCCTGGTACGCCAGGTGTTCCCCACCCTGCACCGGGCGCATCTGTGGTGGTTTGAGCACCGGGACGGCAACGGCAACGGCGTGCTGGAGTACGGCAGCTCCCCCGACTGCGGGGACGGCCATTTCAAGCGCACCAAGCTGGCCGCCAAGGACGAGGCCGCCATGGACAACAGCCCCATGTACGACAGCGCCCGCTTCGTGCCTGAGGCAGACACCCTTAACATGGAGGACGTGGCCCTCAACAGCCTGCTGGCGCTGGAGGGAGAGTCCCTGGCCAAGCTGGCCCGGGCGCTGGGGGACGCGGATACGGCCCGGACGCTGAGCGCCCAGACCGACGCCTTCAAGCGCCGCATCGACGAGCGGCTCTGGGACGAGGAGCGGGGACTTTACGCCAACCGCCACTGGGAAAACGGCTTTGTCAGCCCCTCCCCCACCAGCTTCTATCCCCTGGTGGCCGGCATTCCAACTCCGGAGCGGGCGCGCCGTCTGGTGGAGCACATCTTCGACGAGAGCGAATTCTGGACGGCGGCTCCCCTGCCCTCCATCTGGCAGAAGGACCCCGCGGTCCGGGACGACGTGTACTGGCGGGGGCGCATGTGGCCGCCGCTGAACTTCTTCACCTACCTGGGCCTCAAGCGCTACGGCTTCCAGGAGGAAGCCCACCGCCTTGCGCAGCGCAGCGCCCAGGTCTTCGCCCGAGCCTGGGAGGAGGAACGGGCCTGCTATGAGAATTACAACACCTTCACCGGCGTGGGGAAGAGCGTGGACGCCGACCCCTTCTACGGCTGGGGCGCTCTGCTGCCCCTGATGTGGGTGCTGGAATTTGTAGACACCGACCCCGACGGCGGTCTGAGCTTCGGCTCGATCTCCGGAGAGGCGATGCAGCTGCGCCACCTGCGCACCTATCTGGGCCAGATGGAGCTGCGCCTGGGCGACGCCGCGCAGGTGGACCTGGACGGCCGGACCGTCTTCCGTTCCAACGCCCGGGGACGCTTCTCCGGCTTCCTCTATGAAAGCCACTACGCGCAGCTCACCGTCCCGGCCCAACCGGAGGAGTCCTGGGTGGAATTCCCGGCCGCCGAACCGGTGTCTGTCTGCGTGAATGGAGCGGCCGTCCCTCCCGCCGCCCGCCTCTCCCTCCCGGCGGGACGCGCCGCCCGCATCCAGCTCTGGTACTGAGGGGGGACGCCGGATGAAGGTACTGTGCGTCGGCTCTCTCAATTTGGATTATACCTATCAGGTGGACCACTTCGTCCGCCCCGGCGAGACCCTGGCCGCCCGGGCGCGGAGCGTCCATTGCGGCGGCAAGGGGCTGAACCAGTCCATCGCCGCCGCCAAGGCCGGCCTGCAGGTCTGGCACGCCGGTCTGGTGGGGACGGGCGGCGCGCCGCTCCTGGACGCGCTGCAGCGCTACGGGGTGGATACCGGCCTGATCCGCGCCCTGGACCAGCCCTGCGGGCACACCGTCATCCAGGTGACGGAAGCCGGGGAAAACTGCATTCTCCTCTACGGCGGCACCAACACCTGCCTGACCGAGTCTTTTGTGGATGAGACGCTCTGCCGTTTTGCACCGGGGGATGTACTGCTCCTGCAAAACGAGGTCAACGGCATCCC
Source organism: Lawsonibacter sp. (assembly GCF_022777125.1). Classification (NCBI taxonomy): domain Bacteria; kingdom Bacillati; phylum Bacillota; class Clostridia; order Eubacteriales; family Oscillospiraceae; genus Lawsonibacter; species Lawsonibacter sp. The sequence goes on along the minus strand of NZ_JALFGV010000094.1, from coordinate 32,045 downwards.
CTACCTGATCCGGCAGGCGGTTCGCCGGGGCCTGCGGGTGGCCTTCAACGCCGCCCCCATAGCGCCGGAGGTGGCGGATTACCCGCTGGAACTGCTCTCCTGGCTGGTCATCAACGAGGGGGAGGGCGCCGCCCTGGCGGGAACCCAGGCGCCCGCGGACATTCTGGACCGTCTGGCCCAGCGCTGCCCCGATACCCAGCTGCTGCTCACGCTGGGCGCCGGGGGCTCCGTCTGCCGCGCCGGCGGGGAGACCTGGTCCTGCGGCGTTTTTCCGGTGCGTCCGGTGGACACCACCGCAGCGGGGGACACCTTTCTGGGCTACTATCTGGGCGCGCTGCTCGCCGGCGCTCCCATACCGGAAGCCCTCCGGCTCTCCTCCGCCGCCAGCGCCCTGTGCATCCAGCGCCGGGGCGCGGCCGACGCCATTCCCCTGCTGGAGGAGGTCCGCGCCGCCCTGGCCGCGGGCAGCCTGGGGGAAATGGGGAAAGGAGCTTCTTTATGAAAAAAGGCAAGCTGCTCCACAGCGCGCTTTCCCATGAGATCGCCAAGCTGGGACACACCCAGACCTTGGTCCTGGGCGACGCGGGGCTTCCCATCCCGCCCGAGACCCGGCGGATCGATCTGGCCGTCACACAGGGCGTTCCCGCGCTCCTGTCCGTGCTGGACGCCGTGTTGTCCGAGCTGGCCGTGCAGAAGATCACGCTGGCCGAGGAGATCAAGACGGCCAGCCCGGAAATGGACCGTTCCATTCGCAGCCGCTTTCCGGGCACGCAGATCTGCTACGTCCCTCACGAGGCGTTCAAAGCCCTGCTTCCTCAGGCCGCCTGCGTGGTGCGCACCGGGGAGACCACTTCCTATGCCAACGTGATCCTGGAGTCCGGCGTCACCTTTTAGCGTCGGTCCTCCAGCCTTCGGAACGGCTGGCAGCGGGAGATCTTTGCCGGACAAACAGCTTCCCGCCGCAAGCCTGCCGGATTCCCGGGGAAACCCAGGCCGTCCGGGCAAAAAAGACCCGCTGCCCCGGCGCTTGTAATACTGTTTCTTAATAAAAAAGTTTAGCAAGCCTTTTTATTGCGGCGTATGATGCCGCAGCGCCTGTGGCGCAAGCAACAGTATTGACGACATTCCTGGCGGCTACGCCGCCGAGCCACATTCTGTGGCCTCCATAAAACGGTTCAACCGTTTTATGGAGAATTGGTATAAGATTGGGATACAGACCCTGGGGCTTGCGGCGCCGTTCCATCCGCATTATAATAGGGGTTCCCGGCCATAGCCGGGGACCCCTCAGCTTTTTCCACAGGCGCCTTGCCGCTTTGCCGGCGGCGCCCCCCATTCCTATGATGAAAGAGGATCCCGATGAACGAAAAAGAAATCGCAGAGCTGCGCCGCCGTTTCCGGCCGGAGAAGACCAGCATCACGCACATCCGCGGCTGCTGTGTCAACGAAAACCGGGAGATCGTCTCCCAATTTGACCAGTCCCTGGCCCTCCTGTCCCAGGAGGAAAGCGAAAAATTTCTCTCCCTTCTCCGCAAGACGCTCTCCGGCGGCATAGGCAAAAACCTGGTGGACATCACCTTTACCACCCAGCAGGTGGCGGACAGTCCGGAGCACAGGCTCCTCATGGCCCTGCGCAGCTCCGCCCTGAAGGACGAGCAGGCGGTGCAGACCTTTTTCCAGCAGGTGATCGGCAGCCTGTCGCTGGAGGGCAATTACCTGATCCTGCTGGCCCGGGACGCCTACGACGTACCTTACCGTTCCCGGGACGGGGAACGGCAGGACGACGCCTCCGCCGAGGTCTTCTCCTACCTTTTGTGCGCGGTGTGCCCCGTCAAGCAGACCAAGCCGGGCCTGAGCTACCATATCCGGGAAAACGAGTTCTGCACGCCGGCGCCGGACTGGCTGGTCTCCGCCCCTGAGCTGGGCTTTCTCTTTCCCGCCTTTGACGAGCGCACCACCAACCTGTATAACGCGCTGTACTACACGCGGGACACCGCGGAAAATCACCCGGAGGTCGTGGACGCGCTCTTCCGCAGCCCCATCCCCATGCCCGCCTCCGCCCAGAAAGAGACGTTCCAGTCCCTGCTGGGCGATACGCTTGGAGCGGATTGCAGCCTGGAGGTGGTGCAGGCCGTGCAGGAGCAGCTGTGCCAGCTCATTCAGGAGCACAAGGAATGCAGGCAGGCCGAGCCGCTGACCCTGTCCAAGGGCACGGTAACGTGCGTGCTCCGGTCCTGCGGCGTATCAGACCGCCACGCGGAGTCCTTCGACGGAAAGTATGACGAGGCCTTCGGCCCGGACGCCGCCCTGAGCCCCGGCAATCTGGTGGACACCAGGCAGCTGGAGCTGCGCACCCCGGACGTGACCATCCGGGTCAGCGCCGAACGGGGCGATCTGGTAGACACCCGCGTCATCGACGGAGTCAAGTACATCCTCATTCGCGCCGACGAGGGCGTACAGGTCAACGGCGTCAACGTACAGATCTCCTGACCGCCTGCGCGCTTCGCCCTTCCATGCAAAACGGCCCGCGCCCCGAATCAAAGGGGGTGCGGGCCGCTTTCGCCGGGTCTGCGCCTGTTCAGCCGCCCGTCTCCAGCAGCAGCTCGTACACGGCGCCATGCACATAGTCGATCTCTTCAAAGCGGGTGAACGGTCCCACGGAAAAGCGCACCGCCCCCTGCGGGAAGGTCCCCAGCGTCCGGTGGGCCATAGGCGCGCAATGGAGGCCGCAGCGGGTCTCGATCCCATACTCCTGTTCCAGACGGAAGGCCATCTCTCCGTTATCGGCGTGAAGGAAGTCCACCGACACCACACCGGTGCGGCGCTTCACCTCCCGGGTCCCCAACACCCGCAGGCCGTCCTCCTCCAGCTCCATCAGCCGCGCCCAGAGGTGTCCGCCCAATTTGCGCACCCGGTCCCGGAGGGGCGCTCCCATCCGCTCCAGATAATCCAGCGCGGCTCCCAGGCCGTAAATGCCCGGCAGGTTGAGGGTGCCCGCCTCCAGCCGGTCGGGCAGGAACGGCGGCATATCCAGCGATTCGGACCGGCTGCCGGTACCGCCGGAGAGCAGCGGCTCCAGTTCGGCCGCCAGCGCGTCGGTAACCACCACGCCCCCGATGCCCTGGGGGCCCAGCAGTCCCTTGTGGCCCGGGAAGGCCAGGCCGTCGATCCCCATCGCGGCCATATCCACCGGCACGCACCCCAGCGTCTGAGCCGCGTCCACCAGGAAAAAGATGCCCCGCGCACGGCACATCGCCCCAATCTCCCCAATGGGAAACAGGGTGCCCGACACGTTGGAGGCATGCGTCAGGATCACGCAGCGGGTGTCTTGCGTCAGCATTTCCTCCGCCTGCTCCAGCAAAAGCTCCCCCTGCCCGTTGCAGGGCAGGCGGTCCACACGCACGCCTGCCGCCTCCAGCTGGTTCAGGGGGCGCAGCACCGCGTTGTGCTCCATTGCGGAGGTGACCGCCCGGTCGCCGGGCCGCAGCAGGCCCTTGAGCAGCAGGTTCAGGCCATGGGTGGCGCCGCCCGTGAAGACCACGTTCCGCGCCCCCGGGCCGCCCACCAGGGCGTTCAGCCGCTCCCGCACCGACAGGACGGTCCGCCCCGCCGCGCAGGCTCCGGGGTAGCTGCCCCGGCCGACGTTGCAGCCGATCCGGCCGATATAATCCGCCATGGCCTCTCCCACGCCGGGTGCCTTGGGAAACGCGGTGGCCCCGTTATCCAGATATACCCTTCTCATGCCGTTTCCTCACAATTCGCTCTCCACCGCCAGGCGGATACTGTACCCCGCCTGCTGCAGCCGGGGCAGGATGCGGGACAAGATCCCGGCGCCCGCGGCGCCGTCGTCCAGGGTAATACGCACGCTTCCGCGCTCCGCCGCCGCCGCCAGGATGGCGTTTGCCTGGGCGGCCTGGCCCCGTCCGTCGTCCAAGCCGTCCACATTGCCTGTCCAGCAGGCCCAGCCCAGCTGCGTCAGCCATCGGAGCACCTGGCCGTCGTTCTGCTCCAGCGCCGCGGTATGGATCCGCAGGCGGGCGATGCGCTCCAGCAGGGCGCTGCCCTGGGACAACGACGCCTGGACCGCATCCAGATCGCCGCCCGGGAGCAGCAGCCCCACTGCGTGGCCGGAGCCCACCACACGCCGCACCTGATCACCCCTTCCGGCCAGATCCTCCGGCCAGAACAGGAACAGGGCGCGCACGCCGCTGCGGTCCAGCGTATCGAGGATCGCCTCCAGCCCGCTGCCGTCGGTACACTGGAAGGCCAGATACAGCCGCACGCCGTTCCGGTCCGGCGTCTCAGCCCCGCCCGGCGTGGGCGCGGACGGGACCGTCTGTCCCGGAGCCGTCGTGACCGCCGGAACGCTGGCGGAGGGCGACAAGCTGCGGATATAATCGTTGTACCGGTTCTGGAGCCGGCCGGAGACCATCGCCACCTCCAAAAATTCCTGGGTGCTCAGGCTCTCCTTGCCGTTTGTCAGCCGCAGGAACGTTCCGTAGGGCGTCAGCCGCTGGCTGGTGGTCAGCTCGCAATAGCGGCTGACCCGGTTCAGCGGCAGGAAAATGGTCCCGTTTCGGATAATGGCGCGCATGCCCATGCTCTCTCCGGTATTCTGATCGGTGCAGGTACCGGCGTTCAGATCGAAGCGCAGGGTCCCGCCGATGCGGTACATATACAGATAATACCCCGAATCATCCCGCATTACGCTGAAGGATACCCCCAGGGCCACTCCGGTCACATTTCCGTCGAAGAGGGTATAGGGCGCGTACAGCACTCCGTCGGACTGAAAGGGCATGGCCTCGGCGGACATGTCCACAAAGCGGTCGTTCACCGCCATCTGATAGACCGATTCCTCCGATGCGGCGGCGGAGAGCGCCAGCGCCATCACCAGAGCCGCCGCGCAAAGGCAGGCCAGCAGCCGCCGGAGTCGTTTCATTCCATACCACCCCCCAGATCATTTGCCTTGGGCTTTGCTGCATTATATCATTTTTTAAACCGTATGGCAACCGGCCGCGCCGGACGGAATCGCCCGCTTGCACCGGCAGGCGGCGCATAGTATAATAGATTTGCCTGACCTTGGATTTAACCGGATTTTAAGAAAGTCTAAAGGCCAATTTAGCCTGCGCCGGTTATACTTTCTACAGAACAACCGGCGAAAGGATGTGCACCCTATGGCGGTCACGTTGGAACAAGTGGAGCGGCTGCGGGAAGAAGCGGACCTGTCTTACGAGGAGGCCCGCGCCCTGCTGGAACAGACGCAGGGCGACCTGCTGGAGGCCCTGATTCTGCTGGAGCGGCAGGGCCGCACCAGGGGCGCAGCCAAAAGCGCCTACTACTCCACCCGGCCCAGCCGGGATGCGGCGGAGGGGGCCGCCCTGGTCCCCACAGCGCCCTCCCGGGGCGGCCGCCGCAGAAGCGCGGGCCAGGACGCGGAGCGCCCCGGCTTCCGGGCTCAGCTCAAGGCCTTGCTGCTGGCCGCTGTGGATCTGCTGCGGCACAGCACCGTCAATCAGTTTGAGGTTTGGCGGCATGGGGAGATGATCACCTCCCTGCCGGTACTGATCCTGATCCTGCTCATCCTTGTGGCCTTCTGGATCTCCGTGCCGCTGCTCCTTTTGGGATTGTTTTTCGGATGCAGATACCGTTTTTCCGGCCCGGATCTGGAAAAAAGCGGGGCAGGAGACGCCGTCAACCGGGTGACGGGCGTCGTCGGCGATGCGGTGGAGCAGGTGAAGGACGCGTTTACCCGCGCCGCGCAAGGCAAGGACGACCCCAAAAAGTAACCCGCGCACAGCCCCGGCTGGAACGCGCGATTCGATGGGAGGAGGCGGCGGCATGGCCGAAAAGATCCTTTTGGTGGAGGATGAGGAAAAGCTGGCCCGCATGGTGGAGCTGGAGCTGCAATACGAGGGATACCAGGTGGATAAGGCCTTCGACGGCCGGACCGGACTGGACCGCGCCCTGTCGGGAGAATACGACCTGGTGCTGCTGGACATCATGCTTCCCGCCCTGTCGGGCATGGAGGTGCTGCGCCGCCTGCGGAAGGAGAGCCAGCTGCCCGTTATCATGCTCACCGCCCGGGATACGGTGGTGGATAAGGTCTCCGGCCTGGACATGGGGGCCGACGATTACATCACCAAGCCCTTCGCCATCGAGGAGCTTCTGGCCCGCATCCGGGCCGCCCTGCGCAAGCGCCCCGCCCAGGCCGCGGAAGAGCCCCGCAGCCTGCTCGCCGCGGGGGCGCTCACCATGGACACCGAGCGCCACGAGGTGGAGGTGCGCGGTCAGAGCGTGGAGCTGACCCGCCGGGAGTTTGACCTGCTGCGCTACCTGCTGGAGAACAAGGAGAAGGTCATCTCCCGGGAATCTCTGCTGGATCACGTGTGGGGCTTCGATTTTGTGGGGGAGACCAACGCTGTGGACGTGTATATCCGCTTTCTTCGCTCCAAAATCGACGAACGCTTTGACATCAAGCTGATCCACACCGTCCGGGGTGTGGGATATGTCATCCGCGAGGACGGGAACGGCTGACGGCTCCGGGCCGGGAGCGCCGGACCGATCCTCCGCCGCCCGCACGGATGCGGGCCGGCATTTACAGGAAAAGAGGGACCGGATCATGGACATCAACGCCATCGTATACACCAGCGCCACCGGCTTTACCGCCCGCTACGCCGCCCTGCTGGCCGAGCGGACCCGCCTGCCGGCTTACGAGCTGGCTCAGGCCGGGACCGCGCTTTCCAAGCGCGCCCCCGTGCTCTATTTGGGCTGGCTGTGCGCCGGCGGGATCAAAGGGCTGAAAAAGGCCGCCGCACGCTTTGACGTGAAGGCCGTCTGCGCTGTGGGCATGTCCCTTCCAGACCCGGCCTATACCGCCAAGCTGGCCTTGCCCGCCGCGCTGAAGCAGGTCCCGCTGTTTTATCTGCGGGGCGGCTATGCCCCTGACCGGCTCACCGGCGTCTATCGGCCCATGATGGCCCTGATGACCAAGGCCGTGACCAGGACCCCGCCCAAGGACGCCGGAGAACGCGCCATGCAGGATGCCTTCCTCCACGGCGGCGACTGGGTGAGCGAACAGGCCCTGACGCCGGTGCTGGAGCGGCTGGCCGAACGATAAGGAGGCGCCGTGATGACCCGCAACCCCAACAACAAGCCGCCCGGACGGATCAGATCCTCCATTGTGGCCCGGCTGAATACCCGGCTGTTCTTCCGGCTGCTGGGCATCTATTTCTGCATGGATCTGCTGCTCTGCCTGCTGTTCTCCGGCGGACTGTTTTTCTATGCCGAGCGGCAGGCTGCGGACATCAGCCTTCTGGTCCAGGAGCGGGGCGTGCCCACGGCGGAGGCAAGCGCGTGGATGCAGGCGGGCGACTCCATCGTCACCGCGGGCATCTCCGAGGTGCAGGGGATACCCCTGCCCGGCTGGCTGCCCTCTCCTGCGGAGACCACCGGGGGAGTGCGGTACTTCGACCCCGGCGACACAGAGCTGTTCTCCCTTGTCACCTTCCATACCGGCGGCGTGACCAGCTACACCCTTCAAATGGATTCCGACGGCACGCCCTATACCATCTGGCTGGATCTGTCCGCCCCCGCGTCCATCTTCCTCTTCGCCGCCCGGGTCCTGCTGATCTGCCAGCTGGTGAGTTTGATCTCCAACCTGTTTAAAAACGCCGGGTCCATCAAGAAGGTGCTGCGTCCCATCCAGGAGCTGGCCGCCACTGCCGCCAAGCTCAACAACGTCTCCGGCATGTCGCCGGAGGAGCTGAAGGTGCTGGCCGGAAAGCTGGATGAGATCAACGCCACCCATCTGGACCAGCGCATCAATCTGCCCGGAACCCAGAAGGAGCTTCAGACTCTGGCGCAGGCCATCAATGCCATGCTGGACCGGATCAATGAGGCCTACCGCTCTCAGATGCGGTTTGTCTCTGACGCCAGCCACGAACTGCGTACCCCCATCGCGGTCATCCAGGGATACGCCAACCTGCTCAACCGCTGGGGGAAGGACGATCCGGCCACCCGGCAGGAGGCCATCGACGCCATCCGGCAGGAGGCCGATTCCATGAAGGAGCTGGTGGAGCAGCTGCTCTTCCTAGCCCGCGGCGACAACGACTCCATGCACATTCAGATGGAGGCCTTCGACCTCACCGAGGTGGCCGCCGAGGTGCTGCGCGAGACGGAGATGATCGACCAGACCCATCGCTTTGCATCCCATTGGGACGGGGCGGTCCCCGTCTTCGCGGACATGGGGCTGATGAAGCAGTGCCTGCGCATCCTGGTGGACAACTCCATCAAATATACCCCCGCCGGCGGTCTCATCACCCTGCGCTCCTCTGTTGCGGACGGCGCGGCCCGCATCTCAGTCCAGGACGAGGGACAGGGCATCGATTCCGAGAGCCTGCCCCATATCTTTGAGCGCTTTTACCGCACCGATGTGTCTCGTGCCCGCCAGACCGGCGGTACCGGCCTGGGCCTGGCGATCGCCAAGTGGATCGTCGACCGCCACGGCGGCTGGTTCGAGGTGCGCTCCTGGCCCGGTGTGGGGACCCGCATGACCGTTGTGCTTCCCCTGGCCAACCTGGGCGGGCAGAGCGACGACAGCCAGGAAGACCCCGGAGCGGACGCCAGGCAGAGTGCCTGAAGGCGGCGGAACAAACGGGAACCACAATTCTGACGGGCAGGGCGGTCTTTCCACAGGACCCGAGTTCCATCCGTCCCGCCCCTTCTCTGCGGGAAAAGGCCGAAATGCCTTTTCCCGCAGTCTCTTCCGGCGACCCGGAGCAGCTTGCTCCGGGCCGCCGGTTTATTTTAAGGCGTCACCGCACAATTCCCCACGCACGTCTTGGCGGCCAATTTGCCCCGCAAATGCGTTGCAAAACCTTGCAATACGCAAAGTATTCCTGCAGTTTTGCGCCTTTTGGCGGCACAAATTTCCGCACCGATCCGTACGCGCTGAATGATGCGGTAATACCCTAATTTTGCGGAGGCGGGAACTTTTTGTCCTGTCCGTCCGTCAAAGACAGCACAACCCAATCAGAAAGGAACCGATCTCTATGAACCTGAACCGACGCCTGCTCGTCCTGACCCTGGCCGGGACCCTCAGTCTGGGCCTGCTGTCCGCCTGCGGCGGCGGGAATACGCCCGCACCCGAGACCACGCCTTCCGCAATACCGTCTCCCCAGGCCACCGCTGCTCCCACCGCTTCCCCCGACCTGCCGGAGGAGACCGGTGCTCCGGAGCTTCCTCCGCCTTCCGACGCGCCCGCCGCCACCGCAAAGCCGCAAGCCACCCCCGTTCCCACGCAAAAGCCGGGGGGCGCCGTCACGCCCGCTCCCACGCCGGAGAGCACGCCGTCCGCCTCCCCCGTCGCGTCCACCTGGAACGACATCGCCAAGCTGGATCTGCCCTCCCTGATGGATGTGGACGCCGACACCCTCTCCGCTCTCTACGGGATCGACGCGGCCGATTTGGAGGAATACATCTGCAAGATGCCCATGATGAGCGTTCAGGCCACTGAATTTTTTATTGCCAAGGTGAAGGACGGCAAGCTGGATGCGGTAAAATCCGCGCTGGAGCAGCGCCAGAAGGATCTGGAGGAGCAGTGGTCCCAGTATCTGCCCGCCCAGCTGGAGCTGGTGCAGAACTACAAGCTGGTATCCAACGGCAATTACATCCTGTTCGCCGTCAGCGAATCGGCGCCCGACGCGGTATCGGCCTTCAATACCTATACAAAATAGTCTTTTCCGGTTATAATGGAACGGAACCGCCCGGCAGGGCTCCCCTGCCGGGCGGTATTCGGAATGACGCAAAAAAGAAGGTGACCTTTTGGTCTTTTCCAGTCCGTATTTTCTCTTCCTGTACCTGCCCATCGTGCTGCTGGTCTACTACCTCACGCCGCTGAAGGCCCGCAACGCGGTGCTGCTGGTCTTCAACCTGATCTTTTACGCCTGGGGCGAGCCGGTGTATATCCTCATCATGTTTGCCTCCATTGCCATTGACTACACCCACGGCATGCTGGTGGAACGCTGCAAGCGGCGCGGCAATGACCGGGCGGCCCGCCGGGCGGTGGCCTCGTCCGTGATTTTCAACCTGGCGCTGCTGTTCTTTTTCAAATACTGGGACTTTGTGGCCGGGAGCCTGGCCGCCATCGGGCTGCCCTTCATGCCCCGGCTGGGTCTGAGCCTGCCCATCGGCATCTCCTTCTACACCTTCCAGACCATGAGCTATACCATCGACGTGTACCGCGGCGACGCCGGGGTACAGAAAAATCTCATCAACTTCGGTACGTTCGTCACCCTGTTTCCACAGCTCATCGCGGGCCCCATTATCAAATACAAGGACCTGGGGGATCAGATCGACCACCGTCCCCATTCTCCGGAACAGTTCGCCTCCGGCGTGCAGGTCTTTGTGGTGGGCCTGGCCAAAAAGGTCCTGCTGGCCAACAATCTGGGACTGCTGTGGGATGCCTATAAGGCCCTGCCTGCGGCAGAGCTCACCACCGCCGGGGCCTGGCTGGGCGTGGCGGCCTTTACGTTTCAGCTCTACTTTGACTTCTCCGGCTATTCCGATATGGCCGTGGGCCTGGGCCGGATGCTGGGCTTTGAGTTCATGCGCAACTTCAACTATCCCTATATCTCCCGTTCCATCACCGAGTTCTGGCGGCGGTGGCACATCTCCCTGGGCACCTGGTTCCGGGAATATCTGTATATCCCTCTGGGCGGCAACCGGGTCTCCACACCCCGGCTGTTTTTCAACCTGCTGGTGGTATGGGCCGCCACGGGCATCTGGCACGGGGCCAGTTGGAATTTCCTGCTCTGGGGGCTTTATTTTGCGGCTCTGCTGATTTTGGAGAAGGCCTTCCTGCTCAAGCTGCTGGACAAGCTGCCCGCCCTGCTGCGGCATCTGTATACCCTGTTTCTGGTGGCGGTGAGCTGGGCCATCTTTGCCGTGGAGGACTTCTCCCAGCTGGGCGCTTACCTGAAGGCCATGTTCGGTCTGGCCGGGGGCGGACTGACGGATGCGGCGGCATGGTATTACTTCCGCTCCTTCCTGCCTGTACTGCTGATTTCCGCCGTAGCCTCCACCCCCCTGGCCGCCCGGCTTTGGAGGCGTCTGCCGGAGCGGTCCATGCGTCTTTTGCTGCCCGTGCTCCTGCTGGCGGGACTGGTCTTTTCCACCGCCTATCTGGTGGACGCCACGTATAACCCATTTTTATACTTTCGCTTCTGACGCCGCCCGGCCGCCGGCGCGGCCTGCATGATCCGCCGGCCTTCCGCCCGCGGCAAAAAATTGTTTTCCGTCTAAGGAGGTCCCCATGACGAAACGCTACTGCATTTTCATCACCGCGCTGTTCTGCGCGTTCCTGGGCCTGTTTCTGGCCGCCAATGCGCTTTCCCCCGACCGCGACTTTTCTCAGCTGGAGAACCGCGCCCTGCAGCAGCTGCCCGCGCCCTCGGTCAAGACGCTGGTCAGCGGAGCATTCATGTCCGACTTTGAGACCTATGTCAACGACCAGTTTGTCCTCCGGGACGGCTGGATCGCCCTGAAGTCCGCCACCGAACTGGCCCTGGGCAAACAGGAGAACAATGGCGTCTACTTCGGCAAGCAGGGTACCCTGATCACCCACTTTCAGGCGCCCGACGCCGGGAAGGTGACGAATAATCTGAGTTATGTTAATAAGTTTGTGGAAAATGTGGATATCCCGGTGTATTTCTCGCTGATCCCCACACAGGCCTGCATCTGGGCCGACCGCCTGCCCGAGGGCGCGCCCAACGCCAGCCAGACCGACCTGCTGACCCAGGCGCAGGCGGCCACCCAGGCAAACTGGTATGATACCTACCCTTCCCTCTGGGCCCACAGGGACGAGGATATCTTCTACCGTACCGATCACCATTGGACCAGCCTGGGCGCCTATTACGGCTATACCGCCCTGGCGGACGCCATGGGCCTGGAGCCGGTGCCCCTTTCGGAGTACGCCAAGACGACGGTGAGCACCGCCTTCTACGGCACGGTGTTTTCCTCCTCCGGCGTGCGCTGGGTGCGCCCGGACGTGATCGACACCTATGTGCCCGACGACGGGATCACCGTCACCTCCTACACCTACGATAAAAACGGCAATCCGGTGGAGGAGCCCCGGCAGCTGTACGACAAATCCTTCCTCGCCGTGAAGGACAAGTATGCCATGTTCCTAGGCGGGCAGCAGTCCCTGGGGGTCATCCGCACCGGCCGGGAGGGCCCCAAGCTGCTGCTGATCCGGGATTCCTACACCGACTCTCTGGCCCCCTTCCTCACCGCCCATTATTCCGAGATCCACCTCATCGACCTGCGCTACTACAAGCTCTCCGTCGCCGACTATATCAAGCAAAACGGAATCGACGCTGCGGTGGTGCTCTACAGCGTGCCCAACTTTGTCACCGATTCCAACCTAGTCTGGCTGGGCCGGTGACTGAAGCGTGAGCACACCCCTGCTGACCCGGCATGGCTTCGCCATGCCGGGTTTTCCCATACGCACGACAGGATTCCCGTGCATCTTTTCCGTGGGAAGGCATATACTGATATGTACATCACTCACGAAGGAGGTTAGGCAGATGCAGGAGCACGAGGAACATACGCCGTCCAGGCCTGACGCCGCTCCCAGGGAGGACGTGGACGATCTCATTTTCCGCGCCGACCCGGACTGGCTTGCCAGCGACCGTTGAAAACCGCCCGCCTTCGGGCGGTTTTTTGGCGTCCGGAAGCCGTTTGCCCTTTACATTACCGGCTTCTTTGGATATAATATGAGGGCTATTTTATGGAAATGAGAGTGTATGTGATGCTGCAGTTTGACGAATACAAAGTAAAGCTGAACAACCTGCGCCCCGAACTGGAGGATCTGGACCAGGCCCTGGGGCTGGAGGCCGCCCAGCGGGAGGCGGAGATGCTGGAATCGGAGAGCGCCTCCGACGGCTTTTGGGACAACCTGGAGAAGGCCCAGAAGGTACAGCAGCGGGTCAAGCAGCTGCGCAACAAAATCGAAGGCCAGCAGAAGCGCAAGACTCAGTGGGATGATCTGATGACCCTGTGCGAGCTTGGCAACGAGGCCGAGGATGAGAGTCTGGTGCCCGAGGTGGAGGAAGGCTTTGCCGCCCTCGTGGCCGCCGTGGAGGACGCCAAGCTGTCCACCCTGCTCACCGGCGAATATGATAATTCCAACGCCATTTTGACGTTCCACGCCGGCGCCGGAGGCACCGAGGCCCAGGATTGGGCCCAGATGCTTTACCGCATGTACACCCGCTGGGCCGAGCGCCACGGCTACAACTACCAGGTCATCGACTATCTGGACGGCGACGAGGCGGGCATCAAAAGCGCCACCATTCTGATCGAGGGGGAAAACGCCTACGGCCACCTGAAGAGCGAGCACGGCGTGCACCGCCTGGTGCGGGTCTCCCCCTTTGACGCCAACGCCCGCCGGCAGACCTCTTTCGCCGCGCTGGAGGTCATGCCCGAGATCCCCGACGACGTGGAGGTGGATATCCGTCCCGAGGACATCGAGATGCAGGTCTTCCGCTCCTCCGGCGCGGGCGGCCAGCACATCAACAAGACCTCCTCCGCCGTGCGGCTGATCCACAAGCCCACCGGCATCGTGGTCTCCTCCCAGCAGGAGCGGTCCCAGTTCCAAAACCGGGACACCTGTATGAAGATGCTGCGCTCCAAGCTGGTGGAGCTGCAGATGCAGGCCCATGCGGAAAAGATCTCCGACCTGAAGGGCGTGCAGATGAAGATCGAATGGGGCAGCCAGATCCGTTCCTATGTATTTATGCCCTACCAGCTGGTCAAAGATACCCGCACCGGATATGAGACCAGCAATGTGGGCGGCGTGATGGACGGCGATCTGGACGGCTTTATCAACGCCTATCTGAAGGCAGAGGCCACCGGGAACTGGCTGGAAAAGTAAGCGTCCCGCAGCCGCCCCGCACCCGAACCAATGGGCGGCCGGACTTATGAGCGCCCGTTGCCCGGTATATCGGATCCCGACGGCAGCGGCCTTTCAACTGCAACGGGGCCCGCAGCGTATGCTGCGGGCCCCGTTGTTCTTTTTCTAAATCGTACGCAGAAAGTCGGAAATAAAGTTAAGGGCGGCCCCGGCGGCGATGGCCTCCTGCTTGTAGCAGCACACCCGCAGGTAATCCGGACGGTCCCCGAAAATATTATACTGGTCAATCCGCCGCTTGAGCTCCTCCAGATAATCCCCAATGTACGCGCCCACATACCCCCCCAATATGATGGGACAATCGAAGAGCATATACAGATTGGCGATGGTGACCGCCAGGTGATCCAGATACGTGTCCCACCGCGCCCCGGCCTCCGGCGCGCCCCGGTTCAGCAGGGCAAAAAAGGCGGCCAGGTCCCCATCGGTCAGGGAGGACAGCACGGTGGCCGCGCAGTAGGTGTCCACACATCCCTTTTTACCGCAGTAGCAGGGCTTTCCATCGGGTACGATGGTCAGGTGTCCGATCTCCCCGCTGTGCAGGTGTTCTCCGGAGTAGATCTGATTGTTGATGACCACCGAGCCGCCGATGTTGTTGCTGAGCATCACGTAAAAAGCGTTGGAGAGGTTCCGGTTGATCCAAAGTTCGGCAAAGCCCGCGGCATTGGCATCGTTGAACAGAGCGGTGGGATAGGGAATATACCGGGCAAACTCCGCCCCGGTCACTCCGGTGATCTCCAGGATCTTTCCGTAAAAAACACTCTGGTTGTCCCCGGCGATAAGCGCAGGCAGACCGATCCCCACCCCCTGGATATGCTCTGCCCGCAGTCCGGCCTCCTGGATGATCTGCTCTACTACCGCCCCCAAACGGCGGTAGTAGGCGTCCGTGCGCTCGAATCGGCACCGCAGGCGGACGCTGGCAGTGATGGTCCCCCGCAGATCTACCGCCACGGCGGTGATGTGGTTGCGGGTGATATCCAGGCCGATGGCCGTGCGGGCGCCGGCGACCACGTCGAAGGTCTTTGCCCGCCGCCCGCCGGTATTACTCAAAAAGCCGACCTCTTCCACCAGTCCCTCCTCCTGCAGCTGGGCGATATTCTGGGTCACAGTGGGCAGGCACAGGTGCAGCCGTCCCACAATGGCCTGCTTGGACAGCGCGCCCTCGCCGTGGAGGAGGTTATAAATATTGGTGCGGTTGGCCTGCTTGATTCCCATATTGGCGGTAATCTTCTGCTCCATATTCCCTCAGCTCTCAAACGTTAATTTTTTCACATTCTATCCGTTAAAAAAAGGAAAGCCATATCATCCAAAGCCTTCCCGTCCATGGCCCTGCCCGCTTATTAAAAACCATTTTCTAAAACCATCTCATTATATCTATATCACACTTAAGCTGGTTGTGCAAGGAAAAAAATTCCGAATTGGATTGCTCAATATATACAATTTTGAAAAATCAAATTTGACACTTTAGCCAAATCAGTTTCTTTTTTCATCTTGTCTCTTGACAAATTTACAGTCCACTCCTAATATGTAATCAGTTTATTAAATCAGATTACAAAAAGTGTTTTGATAATTAAGATAGCCGAAAGTGAAGCACAGGAGGGATCGCGTTGAAATTTTACATTCTGGACAACGGCTGGGAGACCCTGGACAAATCGTTTTTTATCGCCGGAGCCAACTCGGCCACCGCCTCCAACCGCAACCCTGAAACCGAGTGGATCAACATCCCCATCCAGGCCTATCTCATCGAGCACGAGGACGGCTGGATCCTCTTCGACACCGGCTGCGACCCGGATTGGGAGCGCAACTGGCCCGCCTTTATCCCCGAGCAGTCCCCCTATTATGTCACGGAGGAGCAATTGCTTCTCAATCGCCTGGCCCAGCTGGGCGTCGCCCCGGAGGATATCAGGTATGTGGTCATCTCCCACCTGCATGTGGATCACGCCGGCAACCTCCACCACTTTAAAAACGCCCAGGTGATCGTCAGTGAGGAGGAGTTTACCGCCACGCTGAAGGCCTTTGTCACCGGCCGGGGCCTGGACGTTCACGTCCCTTCCGACATCCGGCACTTCATCGACGCCCAGCTCAACTGGCGCCTGCTGCGCCCGGACGAGCGGGAAGTGGAACTGGTCCCCGGCGTCACCCTGCTGAATCTGGGCTCCGGCCACTCCTTCGGCATGGTGGCCATGAAGGTGGAGCTGGAGCACACCGGCCCTCTGCTAGTGGTGGCCGACGCCATCTATTTTGAGGAAAATGTGAAGCCGGAGATCCAGGTGCCCGGCATTCTGTACGACTCGCTCGGCTTCCGCCGCTCCGCCCAGTATCTGCTGGACTACGCCAAGCGCACCGGTGCCAAGATCCTGTACGGCCACGATATGGCCCAATTTGAAACGCTGATCAAATCCCACCAGGGGTACTACGACTAAGGATGGATATGACAGGATCTCCTGCCGTATATAAAAACAGAAAGAGGGTATTTGATGTGAAAAAACTGCTTTCTCTCGCGCTTGCCGCCGCGCTTGCCGTCACCTGCCTGTCCGGCTGTTCCGGCAGCGGCGGGACCGCCCCCAGCACGGGTGCGCCCCAGACCAGTACGCCTGAGAGCGGCGCCCCCGAGACCCCTGCCGCCAACAGCGATCTGGTGGTGGACCTCTCCGACATCTCCGTCGGCGCCTGCGTCATGTCTCTGCGCCACGAGTTTATGGCAAACCTGGTGGTGGGCTACAAGGAATTCATGGCACAGACCAACTGCAATGTGATCATCACCGACGGCGGCAACATGGAACCGGAAAAGCAGGTCACCAACGTGGAGAACTACATCGCCCAGAACGTGGACGGCATCCTGTGCCAATGCATCTCCGTGGAGACGATGAAGGACACCCTGAAGCACGCCATGGACGCCGGCATCCCGGTGGGTATCTATCCCTACGACACCAGCGTGGGCGCGACCACCTACTTTGGCTACAACGAGTATGACTGGGGCTACAGCCTGGGCGAGAACGCCGCCGACTGGATCAACAGCAAGCTGGACGGCTCCGCCAAAATCCTCAACGTGATCACCACGCTGGAGGAGGCCGCCGTACAGCGCAGCCAGGGCTGGCAGGACGCCATCAAGGCCCTGTGCGACGAGAGCAAGCTGGAGTGGGTCACCGTGGAAGCCACAAGCTCCGAGGACGCCATGGCCACTACTGAGTCCGCCCTTCAGGCCAATCCGGACGTGGACATGGTGCTGGTGTACAACGACGAAATGGGCATCGGGGCCTACCAGGCCATCGTCCAGTCCGGGCTGGACACCACCAACATGTACCTGGGCTCCTGCGACGGCACCGACACCGTGCTGGACTATGTGCAGGAGGATACCGTCTACCGCTGCACGGTGGGCAACGACCGCTTTGTGTCCGAGATCGGCTTCTACTGGGTGGAGAACATGGTGAAGATCGCTCTGGGCATGGACTATGACGATCCCTTCCCCATCACCACCATTGCCATCACCAAGGACAACGTGGACGACTATCGCTCCCGTGAGCCCGAGTACGTCATCTCCCAGGACCTCATCGATTTCGTCAATAACATGTAAGAAAAACCTGCGCTCCCTTCTTCCGGATGCCCGCTCGTCATCGGGCGGGCGTCCGGAAGCTGCTTTTCCGGCAGTTGGGAGCACCGGAAAGGTGACACTATGGAGAAAAAGATCATTCTCTCAGCGCAGGGCCTGACCAAGAGCTATGGCCCCATTACCGTGCTGGATCATGTCAGCGTCGATTTTCGGGAAGGGGAGATCCACGCCCTGATCGGAGAAAACGGCGCGGGCAAATCCACCTTGTGCAAAATTCTCTCCGGCGCTATCACACCGGAGAGCGGCAGCATCGTCACCGGCGGCCAGACCTACCCCAGCCTGACCCCCATTAAGGCCAAGGCAGCGGGAATCGGCATGGTGTATCAGGAGTTCAATCTGGTGCCGGAGCTGTCCATCTGGGAAAACCTGTTTGTCGGCAAGGAGATCCGCCGCGGTCCCCTGATCGACTCCAAGGCCATGCTTCAGCGCAGCCGTGCGGTCTTTGCGGACATGGGCGTCAACATCGACTGTCAGGCCAAGATCAAGGATATCTCGGTGGCCTACTGCCAGCTGGTGGAGATCGCCAAGGCCCTTCTGGAAGAGAGCAAGCTGCTCATCCTGGACGAGCCCACCGCGCCGCTGACCAACGCAGAGATCGACATCCTGTTCCGGGTGCTCGCCAAACTGAAGGCGGACGGCATCTCCATGATCTACATCTCCCACCGGCTGGAAGAAGTCTTCCGCATGTGCGACAAGATCACGGTCCTGCGGGATGGGCAGTTCATTCGTACCATGGATGTGGCCGACACCAGCAAGGAAGAGCTCATCCACCTGATGATCGGCCGCGAGCTGTCGCAGGAGTTTCCTCCCCGTCCGGGCCGCTTCGACTATGCCGGGGCCAACACCGTTTTAAAGGTGGAACACCTGACCAACCGGAAGCTCAAGGACGTCTCCTTTGAATTAAAAGAGGGGGAGATCCTGGGTATTGCGGGCCTGGTGGGCGCAGGCCGCACCGAGACCGTGCGCGCCATTTTCGGCGCGGACAAGCTGGACAAGGGGACCATCTCCATCCGCGGCAGGCCGGTCGCCATCAAAAACCCCTCTCAGGCCATCAAAAACGGCATCGGCCTCATTCCAGAGGACCGCAAACGGGAGGGCCTCATGCTCATCCTGCCCATCAGCATCAATATGTCCATTGTGGTCATCCAAAGGCTGTGCCGCGGCCTGATGATCTCCAGCCGCAAGGAGAAGGAGCTGCTTCAATCCAAGGTCAAGCTGCTGTCCGTCAAGCTGCCCTCCCTGGACAAGCCGGTCTCCAGCCTTTCCGGCGGCAATCAGCAGAAGATCGTCCTGGCCAAGTGGCTGTCCACCAACGCGGACATTCTCATCTTTGACGAGCCCACCCGCGGTATCGACGTGGGCGCCAAGCGCGAAATCTACGACTTTCTGTTTGACCTGAAGTCCAAGGGGAAAAGCATGATCGTCATCTCGTCCGAGATGTCCGAGATCCTGAATCTGAGCGACCGCATCCTGGTGATGCATGAGGGCGCGCTGAAGGGCGAGCTTTTCTATCAGGACGCTACTCAGGACAAAATACTCAGCCTTGCCTCCGGCCTGGCGTGATGGAGATGAGGAGATAACCATGAATACAAAAGGAACCGCGGGAAAGCTGATTTCCTTCTACAATAAATTCGGCATTATTTTTATCCTGATCCTGGAGCTTATTATTTTCTCGGTGGCCAACTCCAACTTCTTTACCCCCAACAACCTCTTTCTGGTGGGCCGTCAGGTCTCCTTCTACGGCATTGCCGGCGTTGGGATGACCATGGTGCTGCTGGTGGGCGAGATCGACATCTCCGTGGGCTCCATCCTGGCCTTTACCGGCTGCCTTTCCGCCACGCTGATGACCCAGATGGGCCTGTCCATCCCGGTGGCCTTCCTGCTCACGCTGCTGCTGTGCTGTGTGTTCGGCCTGGTCTCCGGCACGCTGACCGCCGTGCTCAAGATCCCCTCCCTCATTGGCACGCTGGCCATGCAGACGATTATCAAGGGATTTACTTACCTGATGACCGGCGGCAGCTCGGTCACCGGATTGTCCGACCGCTTCAAGCACCTGGGCCAGGGGTTCCTCTTCGGCGTGATCCCCATTCCCCTCATCGTCATGGTGGTCATGTTCGCCCTGGGCTTTCTGCTTCTCAACCGCACCTTTCTGGGCCGGCGGATCTATGCCGTGGGCGGCAATCAGGAAGCCGCCCGTCTTTCCGGCATCAAGACCCGTGCCGTCGTGGTGGGTACGTTTGTGGTCTCTGCCGTCACCGCCGGCATCGCCGGCGTTCTGATGGCCGCCCGCCTGGGGACCGGCCAGCCCTCCACCGGCTCCGACTTCGCCATGGACGTGCTCACCGCCACCGTCTTGGGCGGCGTCACCCTCCAGGGCGGCAAGGGCTTCGTACTGAATGTGTTTATCGGCTCCTTTATCATCGGCATTCTCTCCAATGGCCTGACCATGTGCAACGTGCCCGAGTACTGGCAGTGGATCATTAAGGGCCTGGTCTTCCTCTTTGCCGTGGCCATGAGCAACCTGGAAGCCCTGATGAGCAAGAAGTAAGGAGGCGGCGTATATGGGTATCATCGAAAAGCTGCGGCTGGACGGGAAGACGGCGTTTGTCACCGGCGGCGCCCGCGGGATCGGCAAGAGCGTGGCCACGGCCTTCTGCGAGGCCGGAGCAGACGTGGCCATTGTAGACATCGATCCGGACGAGGCGGAGAAAACCGCTGCCGCCCTGGCCGCCGGCACCGGCGCACGCACCCTGGCCGTCCGGGCGGACGTGACCGATCCGGCGGATGTGGACGCCATGATGGCCTCCATCCTGGCCCGCTACGGCAAGCTGGACGTGGCCTTCTGCAACGCGGGCATCTGCCGGAACATCCCCGCCGAGGAGATGAGCTATGAGCAGTGGCGCAGCGTCGTGGACGTCAACCTGACGGGCGTTTTCCTCACCGCCCAGGCGGCGGGGCGGCAGATGCTCCGGCAGGGGGGCGGTTCCATCATCAACACCGCCTCCATGTCGGCCCATATCGTCAATGTCCCACAGCCTCAGTGCTCTTACAACGCCTCTAAGGCCGGGGTCATTCAGCTCACCAAGTCCCTGGCGGTGGAATGGGCCGCCCGCAATGTACGGGTCAACTGCATCAGTCCCGGTTATATCGGCACCGAGCTTACCCTAAACTCCCCCACGCTCGTCCCCCTCATTGAGCAGTGGAACGCCGTGGCGCCCCTGCACCGCATGGGAAAGCCCGAGGAGCTGCAGGCCATCTGCGTATATCTGGCGGGGGACTCCAGCGCTTTTACCACCGGCGCTGATTTCGTCATCGACGGCGCCTTTACTTGTATCTGAGTGAAAATTTTGCTGTGAAAGGTAGTAGACTAGTTATGGAAGCAAAGGGAACTCTGCCCAAAACCATGAAGGCTCTTGTGGCCTACAGCGCCACCGACTACCGTCTGGAGACGGACTATCCCGTCCCCGCCTGCGGCCCCGACGATCTGTTGATCCGGACCGAGGGCTGCGGCATCTGTGCCGGCGACCTGAAGTGTCAGCATGGAGCGGCCATGTTCTGGGGGGACGACACCCAGCCCGCATGGGTCAAGCCCCCCTTCATTCCCGGCCATGAGTTCATCGGCAAAGTGGTCTGGGCCGGGGAGAACGTCAGCGGCTACGCCCTGGGCGAGCGCATCGCGGTGGATCAAATCGCTCCCTGCGGTGCGTGCCGCTTCTGCAAAGACGGACATTACTGGATGTGCCAGCCGCACGAGATCTACGGCTTCTTCCACGATTTCTGCGGCGGCATGGCAGAGTATGTGCGCATTCCCACCGGTCGCTCCGTCATCCACCGGGTCCCCCAGGACATGCCTTTGGAAGACGCCCTGCTCATCGAGCCCTATGCCTGCTCCAAGCACTGTGTGGACCGGGCGGACATCGGCTGCGAGGATGTGGTGGTGCTCTCGGGTGCCGGCACCCTGGGACTCGGCATGGTGACCTACGCCAAACTGCGCAGCCCCAAAAAGCTCATCGTTCTGGATATGCTGGACGAGCGGCTGGAAAAGGCGCGGGAATTTGGCGCCGACCTGGTATGGAACCCGGGTAAAATGGACGTGGTCGCCGCCATTCAGGAGATCACCGACGGCTATGGGTGCGATATCTATATCGAGGCCACCGGGCATCCCTCCTCCGTGGTGCAGGGCATGCAGATGATCCGCAAGCTGGGCCGCTTTGTGGAGTTTTCCGTTTTCGGCGCGCCTACCCAGTTGGACTGGTCGATCATCGGAGACCGGAAGGAGCTGGACGTGCTGGGTTCCCACCTCTCCCCCTACTGCTTCCCCTACGTCATCGACCACATTGCCGACGGAACACTGAAGACCCGCGGCGTGGTCAGCAGCGTCTTCTCCCTGGACGACTGGAAGACCGCTTTTGACCGCGCCTCCGGCCAATACGGCGACTTCAAGGTCGCCTTCCGCTTCTGAATCGGGAGGGCATGATGAAATACCTTATCGGTACCGACATCGGTACCTCGGGCACCAAATCCATTCTTATGGATACGCAGGGCCGGCTCATCGCCCAGGATCTCCAGGAATACGACGTGCTCACCCCCCAGCCGCTTTGGGCCGAGCAGTGGCCGGATGTGTGGCTGGACGCTGCAAAGCGCTCCATCCGCAATACGGTGCAGAAATCCGGAGTATCCCCTGCCGACGTGGCCGGTATCTGCATCAGCGGACTCTACGGCGGCTCCGGCATCCCGCTGGACGAGCAGATGGAACCCGTACGCCCCTGCCTGATCTGGATGGATCGCCGGGCCACGGTTCAGCAGCGCTGGGTGGAAGAACACATCGATCCGGAAAAACTGCAGCGTATCACCCACAACGGCACCGACCCCTATTACGGTTATCTGAAGATCCTCTGGATAAGGGACAACGAACCGGACAACTGGCGCCGTACCCGTCTCTTTCTCCCTCCCAACAACTATGTCATCTATCGGCTTACCGGGCAGGTGGCGATCGACTACTCTGCCGCAGGCAATATCGGCGGTATCTTCGATATGAACGCACACGGCTGGTCGTACGAGCTGATGGATGACATGGGGATCCCCCGCACGATGATGCCCCCGCGCATCGTAGAGTCCCGGGACATCGTGGGCGGCCTCACCGCCCAGGCCGGGCTGGAGCTGGGCTTGAATGAGGGAACCCCTGTGTGCGCCGGCGGCGTGGACTGCGGCGTGGCCTCCTTTGGTCTGGGCGTCTTTGAGCCCGGCGAGTATGTGGCCGCCATCGGCACCTCGATGTGCGCCGCTCTGATCCATGACCGCCCCATCCGGGCTCAGGGGCTCATCGAGTGGCCCTATGTCATCAACTCCAAGGCGCTGTCCTACTCCTTCGGCGGCGGCGCCACCGCCGGCGCTGTGGTCAAGTGGTTCCGCGATACCTTTGCCCAGCGCGAGAAGGCGGAAGAAGACGCCGGCGGAGCGAACGCCTACGCCGTCCTGGACGAGCAGGCGGCCAGCATCCCTCCCGGCTCCGGCGGCCTTATCGTACTGCCCCATTTTATGGGAGAGCGCAGCCCCGTCTGGAATACGGATGCCAAGGGCGTTATCTTCGGCCTCTCTCTGGCCCACACCAAAGCCCATATTTACCGGGCTTTTCTGGAAGCGGTGGCCTACTCCCTGCGCCACACCATGGAGTCCACCGGCGAGGACCTGGGCGAATATATCCTGTTGGCGGGCGGCGTCAGCAAGTCTCCCCTGTGGCGTCAGATCTTCGCGGACGTGACCGGCCACGCGGTGGTCTGCCCGATCCACGATGTCGAGGCCAACCTGGGCGATGTGATGCTGGCAGGCTTGGGTACCGGCACGCTCACTCTGGAGGATATCAGGAGCTGGCAGGTGCTGGATGAGAAGGTACGGCCCGACCCGGAAGCCCACGCCAAATACAATGACTACTACAAGCTCTATCACGCGGTCTACCGCGACCTGGAACAGGACATGGCGGCCATATCCAAACTGTCCTGAGCAGCGCCTCCCGTCCAAGGCCGGGGCTCCGATGGGACCCCATCCCGGCTTTTCCCCAACGGCACCGCAAGCCGCGCTGAACCGTTTTCTCCGCATCCTGCACCCCGCCGCCATTGACGCAGCAGAATTCCTTTCATCGCTGCAGTTCTGCGGGGGAGACTCCGGCTGTTTCTCCTCTCGCTTCGCACCGGATTGCAAACCCGCTTGCTGCTGATCCGCAGAGCGGCGCCCCTGTTTTCCAAAGCCATCCAGCAAAGTCATAACTACCAGCTAAAGTGGTAGCTTGAGTAGGCCCTTATAGGGCCTGTTCACAAAAGCATGCGGACGAAACGCCCTGAAAAAAGCCTTTTCCCGCTGTCAAATTAGGAAAAATGTCCGCTGGGTGCCGATCCTCCCTGCCTCTTTATCCCTTTATCGGGGTGGCGGGTTCCAATCGTTTTTCTTTATACCGCCCGTTAAGGTTTCCCCCATAAAACAGCAAACCGGCGGCAGGCCACATGGTCGTTTTCCATGTGCCCTGCCGCCGGTTTTCCGCTCTATCCGCAATAGGCGGCTGTCCTCTGCCGCTTCGCTAACATGAGCAGAAAAGGGGCGCGTTGCAAACTTTATTCTACAGCGCGCCCCTTTTGATATCATGTCATCGTCAACGATTTACTTTTTGGCAGAGATCTCAGTCTTCGTGAGCTCGGAGAAGTTACGCACGACAAGAGGCTGATCCAAAACGCCGGAGAGGATATCTTCCTTAACCATCTTGAGATAGGAGATACCAATAATCACGATGATAAAAGCGATGGGGATGGACAGCACCAGGGTAGCAGTCTGCAGGGTAGCCAGAGGCGCATCCAAAATGATAAAGCCAATAGGGATCAGGGACAGGCCAAAAGCCCAGATTAGCCGCAGGATAGGCACGGATTCACCGTTCTCCACGCGAATCTGAGAGTTGGCAGCGATGATATAGGAGGCTGAGTCATAGGAATTGGCCGCAAAGACGAAACAGAGCAGGGCCACCAAAATGACAGCAATCTTCCCGAAGGGGAGGGTAAGCAGGATTTCCACAATGGTGTTGGCGGGACCGATCTCGCTGAGGGAGTTGACCACGTCGAAGGCGCCGCTCAACTGGAGGTCCAGGCCATAGTTGCCCAGCACACCAAAGAAAAGGATGCAGCCTGCGCTGCCAAACAGCAGGGAACCGGCTACCATACTCTTGACGGTGCGGCCCTTGGAAATGCGGGCGATAAACATGCCCAGGAAGGGGGCGTAGCCGGCCCACCATGCCCAGTAGAACACAGTCCAGCTTTGGGGAAAGCCGGATAACCCGATGGAGTCGAGCCAAGTGGACATCCGGATAAAATTCTGCGCCATAAGGCCGATAGCTGTGGTGGTGGTATCATAGATAAACTTGGTGTCGCCAACCACGAAGACAAATGCGATCAGCAGCAAAGCCAGCCATACGCCTGAGTCGCTGAGGAACTTGATCCCCTTGTTCAGGCCGGAGTAAGCGCTGAGACCAAACATGGCAACGATGATGAGCAGGATGATGATCTGGAGCATGGGGGTGGCTTCGATTCCAAACAGGGTGCAAATGCATGCTGTAACCAGAGGATTGGCAAGACCCAGGGAGGTGGCCACGGCGCCCACGATGCCGAAGATGAAGAACACGTCGATGACCTTGCCCAGGGGGCCATCCACCTTCTTACCCAGCAGGCCGCGGCAACCCTCACTGCACTTTAGAACATTGCTCTTTCTCACGAACATGATATAGCCAAAGGTACAGGCAGAGACGGCGTAGATGGCCCAGGCAGTGGGCCCCCAGTGGAAGAAGCCATAAGCGGGAGCCATCTCGCCGGCCTGCCAAGTGCCGTATTCAAGGCCTAAGGGAGGCGCCTGGAAATAATAGCCCCACTCGATGAAGCCCCAGTATAGCACGCCGGCACCGACACCGCAGCAAAACAGCATAGCAGCCCAAGAGAATGTCTTGAACTCGGGCTTTTCGCCCTTGTCCCCCAGATGGACCTTGCCATAGCGGCTGACGATGATGTAGATGCAAAAGATGAGGCAGAAGATACCAAACCACATATAAGGTGCGCCCAGATAATCCAAGACCCAGCCGTTCAGTGTGCCGACAACTGCACCACTGGCCTCCGGAAACAGGATGATGGGGAGGGACAGGGCCAGGAGTGCAATCCAAGAGATGATGAGGACTTTCTTGTCAATCAGCTTCAAAGACTCTCTAAAACCTTGCTTTTTCACGTGGAAATCTCTCCTCTCATTTCATTTCTTAGCTCTCTAAGATTTTTGCGATGGCGGTGTGGAGATTTTCGTCAAAGCGGTCCAGCATATCACCATCCTCCAGGAACATAGTGATGATAGCATAGGCCTCCTCGTCGATATGATAGAAGATACCCAAACCGTGAGGCATCACAGGCGGGAAATAGCACCCCTTCATGTCATCGTTGCCGAAGGAGGTGCAGGAAAGCCTGTCCTCGCAAATGCGGGCGAAGCCCTTGCTTCGGAAAAAGGCTGGCTGCTCGGCAAAGCCCAGTTCTTGAGCGTAGTCCTTACAAACCTCACGCACGGCAAACAGGTAACGGTTGACGCCCATTCCCGCCTGTGCCTGCCTGGTACGCTCGTGGTGGGCATCCAACGCCGCCAGCATCAGCCGACGACGTTCTTCCTTTGAGACGGAATCGTCCAGCAGGGCTGCAACAAAGGCCTTGGAGGCGTGAGTCACCGGGCGATTGACCTCTGTTCGGCCGCGGAAGAACTTGCGGCAGTCCACTGAGATATAGGTGTTGCGAATGTCGTTCCAGGCCATCTGTTGGGCAGCCTGGAACGCAATGTGCATGAATCCGTCGCCGGAGAGAATCCCATGCTCTCTCAGAACGGTGCGGCTTAAACCGGGGAAGGAGACGACACGGGCATCAAAGGCGCTCATCTTACTTCGGAACCGTGCAAAGCACTGGCGCAGCCGATCTTCAAAGCTATCCAGATGGAATTGCAGTTCGCGATATGCAGCTTGATCGGTTCCAGCTGTGAGGTCCATCTCACCCAGGATCTCACCCACCCGCTTGACCAGATAGACCTCAATGCCGCCGTCGCAGTAGGTATGCTCAACGATCATAGACATAGCGCCATTGACCGCCACGTTGAACTGAGTTCCCTTGCCGTGGAAGCGGTTAAACCACAACGGGTCGCCGCAGGCGGTATAAAGCTTTTGCAGCACAGTCTCGGGGGCACAGGTGTCCAGGTTTACTACGGCTATCGCCTTTTTGATTACTTCATACTCCTCAGCGTTGCCGGGAATGGCCAGCAGCCCGGCCAGCAAGTCGCCGGCCATATCACGCTCCGGTTCGGAAGTGACCGTGTTAAAGTTGACTTCCAGCCCAGGGGTCGCATCGTTCAGGATGGCAGCAACGCTATAGCGCAGGTTGCCGTAAGGGATGGGTTTCCCCTCGGGGGTGATGACCTCGACGGTATAGATGTGGTTCTTGTACAGGACCAGACTATGCCGGGATATCTCATCGGAGATATACATGACATCCTGGCCATGAGCAATGTGGTTGATAGAGGCTAATGCGCCGAAAAGTTCGTCATTAGAATAAGTCTTTGGGCCAATGTTATAAGCGCCGTTGCCCTTCTGGCGGAATACCCGATAGGTCTCCGCCGTGGCAAAGAGGAGGGCGGCAGCTTTTTCGGCCTGGCTCAGGTTGCGGAGGGTCGGATTGTCATAGAGAATGGGTACACTGGTGTAGGGGCAGATGGGGTCGCGGAATCCCAGGTGACCCTTGACCCAGTAGTTATAGATGTAACTGTCATCAGAGCCTTCGGCCAACTCGTCCATCTTACGCTCCAGGCGGGGAAACTGTTCTAATGCTTGGAATGCGTCGACTTCATTTATAGCCTGTGCCAGTTCTTCCTTGGTGACCAGTGGCTCCAGCCAGTTCAAATAGCGCTCCAGGGTGTCGCGCAAGCCGGGGTTTGGGTAGTGAGGGAGTCCTGCATTATTTTTAATGGAAAGGTTGAATTTGATACAGTCCATATTTCCTTCACCTCAGCATCCCATGGGGCAGTGGGGGTATTTCAAGCGGAGCAGTTGTTCCACACGCACATCCTTCTGATAGAGGGTTAGGAAGCTGCTGCCGAAGCCCTCGGTGGCGGTTGGTTCTCCGTTGCAGACGGCCTCCACCTTGTCGACGATGCGCTGCCCCACCCGGGCGGCGGAATCGCTGCCGTCCATAATGCCGGTGGCATCCACATCTACGTCGTCGTTAATCAGATCTTTGTTACCGCTGACCTTGATAACAGGGACCAACTCGTTATCGAAGCCGGCAGCGCCGCTGGTCCACATGACGACCTGGACGCCCAGCGCTGCGAAGTTGGTGCCTGCACCACCGCAGAGGTGGCTGACGTCAGAGAGATAGAAGCCTGGCTTGTCGGGATGGTCGATGCCGCTGTTGCTGATTTGCAGGAAGCCCTGGATAGGAGCACTGCCGGTCTTATGAAGGGCACCGAAAGATTTTTCCTCAATGGTGGTCAAGCCTCCTATGCAGTTCCCGATGCTCATGGACTCCACAGGTGCGCCATCCACGTTCCAGCGCTTCAGTTCATTATCTGAGGCTGCGGCGATATCCGCAGCCACCTCAGGACTGATGGCCCGCCGCTGAATCTGTTCCTCACAGCCCATCAGCTCAATGAGCTCTCCGGCCACGGTAGTGGCGCCCAACTCGTAGAGTATATCTGCGGCCTTGCCCACGCTGGGGTTGGATGCGATACCCGAACTGGTATCGCTACCACCACACTTGATACCCACAAACAGGTCGGCGGCTGTGCCCTCACGCCTGGGAACCTGCTGTGCGTATTCGATCAGCTTTTCAAGTTTCTCTCGGCCCAGGGCGATGGACTTCTTGGTGCCGCCTACCTCGATGCAGTTGATCGATTCTATAGGTTTTCCGCATTTCTTTGCGTGATCGACGAAGTGACTGATGAGGATGCTGCCGCAACCCATGGCCAGCACCAGCACAGCCGCTACATTGGGGTTCGCACATATGCCCACCATTTGGTAGAAGGTCTCCTCATTGCCTCCCAGCATGCAAGTGTAATGGTTGGTCAGCACCACGACATCCCGGTGACCCTCGGCGATACGTTTTGCCAGGCCATCACAACATTCGTCCAGTGCGACAATCAGTATCTTATTTCGGATACCCAACTTGCCGTCGGGACGAATATAACCTTGAAATTTCATATTTCGTTCCACCTCATTCCGTAATGTTCATCACGCTGATGATATCCCTGATGATGGAGTCGGGAATGTCCAGGTGCATGCTGCGCACGTTATGAACATGGACCAGGTGGCCCTTAGCGATGGGTTTGATGACTACACCGACGTTCTCTCCGTACTTGATCATGGTGCTCTTTTCTGGCATGTCGCTCAACGCGAGCTTATTGCCGCTGAGAATGGGGCTTTGTGCAACAACCCTTTCCACCAAAACCTGGTTTTGGTCATACACCCAAACCATATCTCCGATCTGCACATCAAACAAGACTGTGGCTACATTGTCGTGGGGGTCCATTTGAATGGCGCGTTTTTCCATACGTTTTCCTCCTTTGCTTTGTGCTCTGCCTTATACCATTGCAAATATGGTGCCAAATCATGAAAAAAATAGCGCAAGACTTAGAGCCGGAGGGAAACGCGACAAGGCATACCGCCGTCATAAGGCGGCAAACGTCGTAAATTTGAGTTGATCGCAATTCAAATCCACATTTTGCTCGAGTCGAAAACAACTCGCAAGTTAAAAACGATTCAAATTCGCTTGCGGCCCCTGGAATTCTGTGCTACAGTAGGGCTATGGGACTGTGACTAAGCGTGATTGGAGGAGGAATGTTTCATGGACCGGACCTACCGATACCTAGACACCGATACCCTGGCCCGTCTCGTGGATGAACTGTATGACGAAGTATGCATCTACGATAACCATTACCGTATGGTTTATATTAACAAGGCCTGCCTTAGACATTACGGTTTCGAGCCAGACGACCTGATTGGCAAAGAACTTACTATTTTTGAACACGATAAATGGTGGGATACCTCTATTCTGCCTCATGTCTACCGAGATAAAAAAGCCTATGCCATACGTCAGAAGACGATTGTGGGCTCCAAACTGTTTACCGTCGCTGTCCCGATCTTTGATCGGAATAATGAAATCGAGTTCGTTGTTATGAGCGTGCGGGATACTGTCAGCGACAACCTGATCTTTACCGGAGAAAATACTGCGATCGTTGCCTCCGCGGACGAATTACGCCCGGAACTGCTCTATGAGAGCGATGAGATGAAGGCTATCATGGACAGCATCCAGCGGGTAGGCCGAACGGATGCCAACTGTCTGATTGTAGGCGAGTCGGGTACCGGCAAAACTGCCTTGGCTAAGTATATGCACAAAATCAGTGATCGCCAGGATAAGCCTTTTATCTCGGTAAACTGTGCAAGCCTGCCTAGAGAACTAGTGGAATCCGAGCTCTTTGGCTATGTCAAGGGCGCCTTTACCGGTGCCAAGAGCGGCGGCAAAACGGGGTTGTTCGAGGCTGCAAACCACGGCACCCTGCTGCTGGATGAGATTTCAGAGCTGCCGTTTTCTGCTCAAGCGAAGTTGCTCAGTGCCATTCAAGAGAAAGAAATTCTGCCCATCGGTGCCACCGCTCCGGTGAAGATCGATGTCAAAATTGTCGCCGCCACCAATAAGGACCTGACAAAGCTCATCGAAAGCAATGAATTCCGAGCGGATCTCTACTATCGTCTGAATATCTTTGAATTGACCATCCCGCCACTGCGTCAGCGCAAAAAGGATATTATACCTCTGGCCACCTATTTTCTTAACCAGTTTGACACACAGTACGGAAAGTCCCATACGTTCTCCAAAGATACCATTCCGTTGCTGCTCTCCTACGCATGGAAGGGTAATGTCCGGGAGCTACGACATGTGATTGAGCGCATCACCGTCATGGTAGATGACTTCTCTATTGAGCCGCACCACCTGCCCAAAAACATCTTCTCCGTGGTTAGCTATGATCAGACGCTGACTCCGTTCCCTACATCACTGGACGGTGCGCTGGAGGAGTTGGAGCGGCAGATGATTCTTAATTCCTACCAAAAGCACCCCTCCAGCCGCGGCGTAGCGACAGATTTGTCTATCAGTCAGACCCGTGCGGTTAAACTAATTCGAAAATATAGGCTTTGAACAGGAAAAAGCGGTTCGTTGCAAAAACATATCACAAAGAGCAAGCAGAGTTGCAGTCCCTCTAGGGGTTGCAACTCTGCTTGCTCACGTTAAGGTCTATTTATAAAGATACTGGCAAAACATGTGATGTACGCCGCATAATAACTCGACCCCATGCGGATACCAATGAGACTCAAAAATTGGTCATCAGCGGCCAGCGTTCCTCTTGGCCCTAATTCTAAACACGCCGGTACCTACAGTCATGCAACAAAATTTAGGGCTTGTTTGAAAAAAGGTGGAGATTGTGCTAAAGCAACAAAATAGCGATGGAGGCAAGATACACAAGGGCCAGGAAGGAAGCATCCGACTTGTCATATCTGGTGGCGATTCTGCGAAACCACTTGATTTTCTGGAAAAAACACTCCACCAGATGGCGCTCCTTATACAGGTGCCAGTCAACCGGCCAAGGATCGGAAACGTTGCTTTGCGGCGGGATCACATAACTGGCCCCGTGCGCTGAGATATATTCCCGAATTGCCCGAGCACCATATGCCCGGTCTGCCAGTACGGCACTCCCTCTGATCCTGACTTTTTCCAATAGTTCAACAGCGTGAACCGAATCGTGGTCATTTCCAGCGGAGAGAAGGAACTCCACCGGGTTTCCCAAACCGTCTACGACCGCGTGGAGTTTTGTGTTCCACCCACCTCTGGTACGGCCAACCGCCTTATCCGCTGTTTTTTTCCCCGCCATTTGCGCTTTCATGTACCGTTACGCAAGTGGAGTCTACGCTCAGATTCTCCATGTCCGCGTCCCCGGACAGCGCGTGAAATACCGCCTCCAGTGTGCCGTCATCCCGCCACTTGGAAAATCGTGCGTACACAGACTGCCAGGGGCCATAGGCCGCCGGCAGCTCACGCCACTGAGCACCGCTCCGGACAATCCAGAGCATCCCGTTGAGCATCGTACGATTATCTTTTCGGGGGCGGCCACGCTTTCCTGTTTCTTCCGGCGGCAGCAACGGTTTGATCCGTTCCCATTGTTCTTTTGTTAATTCATATCGTTTCATGCCCTTAGCTTCGCATAACTTGCTTTATTGTGCAACTTTTATTTTTCAAACAAGCCCTAGAGTCTGTTTTAAAACCTAGCCATTGTGTGAAAAACGACGATGTAATAGAATGGGAGCATGAAGAGACATGAAATAAGCGAAAAACAATGGAATAGGATCAAGGACAAGTTCCCGCCTGAGAGGAAGCCGCAAGGAGG
>NZ_JALFGV010000055.1:0-11272 GCF_022777125.1 Lawsonibacter sp. | reverse complement strand
TTACCCGCGCCACGGCCGGTTTTGGGTTGTAAGGAGCGCGTTGGCGTGACGCGCGGAGAAGCATGGAAACAGGGCCCGCTGCTTTGCAGCGGGCCCTGTTTCCGGTTCTCAGAGACACCGGCGGACAATCAGCCCATGGCGGTCAGGCCGCCGTCGGGGTAGAGGATCTGCCCGCTCATGAAATCAGAGGCGGCAGAGGCCAGAAATACGGCGGGTCCGGCGCAGTCTTCCGGTTCGCCGATGCGCTTGAGCGGCATATTGGCCGCCTTGGCTGCCCGCTCCTGCGGGTCGGCGGGAAGGACGCCGACCATCATGGGGGTATAGGTGATCGTGGGGCCGATGGCGTTGACGCAGACCTCGGGCCCAAGCTCCTTGGCCAGCATACGTGTCATCATATCCACCGCGCCCTTGGTGGCACCGTAGCCGGTGTTGCCGCCGCCGCAGGCACGGACGCCCCGGACGGAGGAGAGATTGATGATCTTGCCGCTGCCGTTTTGCTTCATATGAGCGCCGAAATGCTTGCAGGTGAGCATCAAGCTTCGGACATTGACGCTGAACATCTGGTCCCACACGTCCATGGGAAACTCCGTGGCGGGAAATTTCTGATTGAAGCCCTGGGCGTTGACCAGGATATCCACCTCGCCGAATTCAGCCAGGGCGGCGTTCAGCAGGGCGATTACGCTGTCTTCGTCTCCCGCGTCCACGGTGTAGTAGCACACCTGCTTGCCGCTGCTCTCCAAAATCTCCTGCTGGGCGCGTTTCAGACTTTCTTCCCTGCGGCTGGCAATGGCCACGCGGGCTCCATAGACGGCCAGACCCTGGGCAATGGCCTGGCCGATGCCGCCCGCGCCGCCAACCACCACGGCGTTTTTTCCAGTGAGATCAAAAAGATGCTCGGAAATATTCATGATAACTTCCTCCTTTTCGTTATGCCTGTTCCGGCCGGGTCAGAATAACCAGCATCTGGCAGCTGACCGGGCCGTTGTTTTGGATGGCCTTTTGGGTGCCGGGCCCACAGTGGAAGGAGTCTCCGGCGTGCAGGGTGGTGGTGCCGTCGTCGGTCGTCAGATCCATTTCGCCCGCAAGAACATAATAGATGGATTCCAGCGCGTTGGACCCGAAATGGCAGCCGCCGCCGGGCAAAAAATGACTCAGCCCCACGGTGATGCGGCCATCGTTTACATCGCCGGGATTGTGCAGGCGGGTGGGACGCATGTCGTAATGGCCCGGAGCCTCGTAAGCCACGGCTTCCGAACGGCGGGTAACCTTATAACTCATGATAGCTTCCTCCTTTGCGGCTTACAGCAATTCGAACACGGCGGCCGCGCCCATACCGCCGCCGATGCACATGGTGACCAGCGCATAGCGCCCGCCGTTCAGACGCAGGTAGTCCAGCGCTTTGGAAGTGAGAAAGATGCCGGTGGCGCCCATGGGATGACCCAACGCCATGGCACCGCCCCAGGGATTGACTTTTTCCACAGGAAGCGCCAGATCCCGGATACAGGCCAGGGCCTGGGCGGCGAAGGCCTCGTTGAGCTCGATCACATCCAGGTCGTCCATGGTCAGTTCCGCACGCGCCAGGGCTTTGGGCACGGCGTAGATGGGGCCGAGGCCCATATAGCGGGCATCGCAGCCGCCAGTGGCAAAGGAGCGCATCCGGGCCAGGGGCTTGATCCCCAGCGCGGCGGCTTTGTCCTCGCTCATGAGAACGGCGAAAGCCGCGCCGTCGCTGGTCTGGGAAGAGGTGGCGGCGGTGACCGCGCCGTCCTCCCGGAAGCAGGGCTTCAGGGAGGCCAGGCCCTCCAGCGTGGTATTCCGGCGGATCCCCTCGTCCAGAGTGACGGTCTCCGTGCCGCCCTCCGCCCCGGGGACGGTGACAGGGATAATGGAGCGGTTCAATCCGCCGGCGTCCTGCGCGGCGGCTGCTTTCCGGTGACTTTCCAGCGCCAGACGCTCCATTTCGGGGCGGGTGATGCCGTATTTGGCCGCCACGTTTTCCGCGGTGAAGCCCATGCCCATATAGGCCCCCTCGTTGTGTTCCGCCAGCCAGGGATTCCGGTCGGCCGGATCGGCGGTTTTAAAGGTATGGCTCATATCCTCCACGCCGCCGGCGACCATGACCGTCTCCTGCCCGGCGGTAATGGCGTTGGCGCAGGTGGCAATGGACTGGAGCCCGGAGGCGCAGAAGCGGTTGACGGTCTGGCCGCATACGCTGTCCGGCAGACCGGCGCGCTGGGTGATGAGACGGGCCGCGTTGAGGTTGAGCCCCCGTACCGGCATGGCACAGCCCACGATCACGTCGGCGATCTCACCGGGATCCAGCTCCGGGACCCGGTCCAGAACGCCGCAGAGCACCTGAGCCGACCAGTCGATGGGGTGAGAGCGGGCCAGGGCCCCTTTCTTGGCACGGCATACGGCAGAACGGCCGTATGCTACGATCACTGCTTGTTTGGACATAAAATTCCTCCTTAGATTTTGGAAAACAAAGCGTTCGATAAGTCTTCCGAAAGGAACTTATGCAAACGGCGTGCCAAAAAAAAGAGGGCGGGAAGGAGGGAAAACGGGCGAAACGGGGGGCGGTATGTTGCCGATCTGCGACGGGTGATGCTGAAAGTGAACACCCGGAGCGGAAGGACGGAGGGAACCGGAGGGGCGTACCGGGCCGGATGACGGGGAAATCCGGGTAATACACCGGAAAAAAATAAGTTGGCATGAATTTTGCACAAGAAAAAGACAGAACGCAAGCGAAAGGAGAATACCGCATGGCAAAGACCATTATTACCGCCGCCCTCACCGGGGCGGTTACCCCTGCGGGCTACAAAATTCCAGAGACGCCTCAGCAGATCGCCGACGAGGCCTATGACGCCTGGAAGCTGGGGGCCGCCGTGGTGCACCTGCATATGCGCGCCCCCGACGGGTTGGGAGCCATGGATCAGGAGCGCTTCCGGGAGACCATCCGCCGGATCCGTGCCCACGAGGACTGCGACATCATCATCAACTGCACCTCCTCGGGGGCCTCCAAGGCCCACCCTGCCACAGACGAAGAGCGGATGGCGCACCACAGGGAATTGCCCGGGATCGAAATGGGCTCTTACGACGCAGGCACCTTCAACTGGATGCCTGCCGGCGTCTTTTTGAACACGCCGCAGTTTCTGGAGAAGCTGGGCGACCTGTATATGGAGCGGGGCATCAAGCCGGAAATCGAGATCTTTGACACGGGGATGCTGGGCATCACCGAGCACTTTGTGAAAAAGGGCCATCTGCCTACACCCTGCCACTACCAGTTCTGTCTGGGTGTGCCCGGAGGCATGAGCGCCACCGTGGAACATCTTCAATATCTGGTTACCCATATCCCCGCCGGGTCCACCTGGTCGGCATTCGGCGTAGGCAGGGGGCATATGCCCATCCTGTTTGCGGCACTGGCTCTGGGCGGGCACATCCGGGTGGGCATGGAGGACAATGTGGTCTTCGGTGTGGACGAAAGCGGCAAAAAAATTCTGGCCACCAACCACATGCTGGTGGAGCGGGCCGTTGCCGCTGTAAGGGCCTACGGCAACCGGCCTGCGACGCCTGCCGAGGCCCGCGCGATGCTGGGCATTCCCGCCTTTGACGGCCCAGCCGTCCGGGCCGCTCTGGGACTGTAAAAGGGAGTGGACGATATGAACGCGGATTTTCATGGTAAGACCGCAGTGGTGGCAGGAGGCGACCCGGCGGGACAGGCGGTGGCTCTGGCCCTGGCAAGGGAAGGGGCCGACGTGTTCGTCTGCGGCGAGCATCTGGGCGAGCTGGAGACGCTGGCCTGGAAGGAAGCGCTGAGCATCCATACGGAAAAGCTGCCGCTGACGGACGATGACGCGCTTACGGCGTTTGTTGCCGCAGCGGGAGAACGCATGGGGGCCATCCACGTGATGGTATGCAACGGGCGCTCTGCACCAGTGCGCAAGCCGCTCACGGAAGTAACGCCGGAGGAGTGGAGCTGTGCCTTTGCCGAGACCCTGCGGACCGACTGGAAGGCGGTCCTAGCGGCGCTGCCTTACCTGGAGCGCGCACAGGACCCCGCCGTCGTGCTGCTGACCGATTCCGCCCTGCACCGGCCGGGCCCTTTGGAGGGGGTGGCGGCGGTCTGTGCCGCAGGCGTGGAGTCTATGACCAAGACGCTGGCCTCCGAGTTGGCGAGCCGGCGCATCCGGGTCAACGCGGCGGCGCTGGGCGGCGGCGTGTCTGACCTGGCTGGGGCGGTGCTGTTTCTGGCCTCCCAGGCGGCTTCCTATTGTACCGGCACACTGCTGGAGGCCGGGAACACAGACGTACGGGAGGTGGAAGCATGAATACCGGGCTTGCGGGAAAGAGTGTGGTGGTGACCGGAGGGACCTCCGGGATCGGAAAGGCGGCGGCGGAGGCATTCCTGGCCGAGGGCTGCCGGGTCACGGTATGCGACTTCCGACAGGACATGATCGACCAGGTAAACAGCCGGAACGATCCCAATCAGTTCGGCTTTGCGGCCGACGTGACCTGCTCCGAGCAGATGTGCGCGCTGTTGGACCGCGTGCAGGAACGCTTTGGCGGCGTGGATGTGATGGTCAACAACGCCGGTGTGGGCAACCCCTGCGGCTTTACCACTATGCCGGATGAACAGTGGGACAAGGTGGTGAACGTGAATCTGAAGGCGGTCATCTCCTGCTGCAATTTGGCGATCCCCTATCTGACGGGGCGGGGAGGCTGTATCCTGAACACCTCTTCCCTGGGCGGACGCATTACCTCCACCGTGCGCAGTATCTACGGCGTGACCAAAGCGGGCGTGAGCATGTACACCAGACTGCTGGCCCGGGAATTGTCCGGCCGGGGCATCCGGGTCAACGCTGTGGCACCCGGCATGATCCGGACGGACATGGTTACCCAAAACAACCGTCACCTGAAAGATATCAACGTGCTGGGTGGCAGCAGCGTGATGCAGCGTCTGGGCGAGCCAGCCGAGATTGCGGCGGGCATGGTCTTTCTGGCCTCAGACCTGGCCCGGGGCGTGACCGGGCAGGTTCTGGAGATTACCGGCGGAAAATGCATCGTTCAGGATCCGGCCTGGTCCTGGCAGCAGCACCCATGAGGAGGGACCCCATGGCAGAGAAAAAGAGAATTTTGACCATCAACCCCGGCTCCACCTCCACCAAACTGGCCCTTTTTGAGGATGAGACGGAGGTGCTCAAGCAGGAGTTGGTCATCCGGGCGGAGGACATCGCAGACTGTACGCGGATGATCCAGCAGCTGGACATCCGCATGGCCTCCATCCGGGACTTTATCCGGGGGGCGGAACTGGATCTGTCTACCCTGGACCTGATCGTGGCCCGGGGCGGCTCCATCCATGGCGTACACAGCGGAGCCTACGTGATCGACGCCCACGTGGACGCCATGCTGCGCTACCGGCCCCGCTCCCAGCACGTGTCCAGCCTGGCGGCCATCATTGCTTACCAGCTCTCCCGGGAGAGCGGTGTGCCCGCTATTTTCTATGACGCGCCCTCGGCAGACGACGCCGACGAGATCATGCACTACACCGGCCTGCCTGAGTGCCGCCGCTTCGTTACCTCTCACTGCCTCAACTCCACAATGGTGGCCCGCCAAGTGGCCAAAAGCCTGGGAAAGGCCTATGAGGAGTGCAACTTCATCGTGGCCCATCTGGGAGGCGGCATCACCATGGCCTTCCATTCCGGCGGACGGATGGTGGACACCCTGCTGGACGACGCAGGTCCCATGTCCCCCCAGCGAGCGGGACGCATCCCGGTCACCGACGTGATCGAACTATGCTATTCCGGTCAATATACCAAGGCGGAGATGGCCAATAAAATGCGGGGCAGGGGCGGTCTGGTAGCCTGGTTCGGCGTCAACGACGCCCGGGATGTGGAGGCGCTGATCGACGCCGGGGATCAAAAGGCCCGGGACGTGTTCTGGTATATGGCTTACCAGATCGCCAAAGGCATTGGGGAACTTTCAGTGGTGCAGAGCGGCAGGCTGGACCGCATTATCCTCACCGGAGGTCTGGCCTGGTCCAAACGACTTACCAACTGGGTAACGGAGCAGGTGGAGTTTCTGGCGCCGGTAGTGGTCATCCCCGGCGAGCGGGAGATGCTGGCCCTGGCCCAAGGCGGAGCGCGGGTGCTCCGGGGCGAGGAGCGGGCCAACCGCTATACCTGGCTCCCGCCGGGATACGACACTCTGGAGGCATTCCTGGCGGACTGCCGCAAAACAGAGGAGGAGTGAGACTATGAAAACGCAGGAGATCCAGAGGATCGCATGCCTGGGTACCGGGGTCATCGGTGCAAGCTGGTGCACCAATTTCGTCATGAAGGGCTACGAGGCGGTGCTGTACGATATCAGTGACGAACAGCTGGCATCCGGACGTCAAAAGGTGGCCGACAACCTGGCCTTCCTGGTGGAGAAAGCGTGCATGACCCGGGAGGCGGCCGGCCAGGCCTTGGACCGGGTCCGCTGTACTACCTCCATGGAGGAGGCCCTTTGCGGCGTGCAGCTGGTGCAGGAGTCGGTGCCTGAGCGGTACGAGATCAAGCAGGCGGTGCTGGCACAGGTAGACGAATTTGCGGGAGACCGGGTCATTTACGCCAGCAGCACCTCCGGGCTGCTTATCAGCGAGATCGCAAAGCTGTCTCAATACCCCGAACGCTGCATCGGCGCCCATCCCTACAACCCGCCCCATCTGATCCCCCTGGTGGAACTAGTCGGTCCCGCAGGCAGCGAAGCGGCGGTGGAGACCGCGCGGCAGTTTTATACCCTGCTGGGCAAGGAGCCGGTGGTGCTGCATCAGGAGGTGCCCGGCTTCATCGCAAACCGCATCCAGACGGCGGTGGCCCGTGAGATCATCGACCTGGTGGTACGGGGCGTGTGCTCGGTGGAGGACGCGGACAAGGCCCTTACCTTCGGGCCTGGCATCCGCTGGGCCATTATGGGACAGAACCTGCTCTATCAGCTGGGCAATCCCAAGGGCATCAAGGGCCTGTATGCCAACGTGGGCGGGGGCAAGAACAAAAAGTCCTGGCTGGAGGATATGGCCCGCTGGACGACTTACCCCGAGGACTGGCCGGATATGGCCCAGGCCGGGGTGGAGGAGGCCATGGCCAGGCGGCCCGCGCAGCTCGGAAATACCAACGAATCTTTGGCCCGCTACCGGGACGAGATGCTGCTGGAGATCCTGAAGCTTCATCATAAGCTCTGAACGCAGAAACAAACCGGACGGTGTTGCGGAAAGTGAACGCCAGTGATGCCGATCGGCATCACTGGCGGCGGGAAAAGCGCAAGAAGGCCTGAAAAACCGCACCGCTTCCCATAAAAAACTTGGCATAGATCCTGCATTCAAAATAAGACGACGATCCGAACAGGAGGCGGCCCCATGACTTATACGAAATTTTCTCAGCTTACCCAGCGGGCGATGCAGCGCAAGCAGAAGGCCCGCTGCGCAGTGGTCTCGGCAGAGGACGAGTACACGATGGAGGCCGTCCTGCGGGCGGGCCGGGAAGGACTGATCGAACCCATCCTCATCGGGGATGAGGAGATCATCTCCGAACTGCTGGCCGACCACTACTATGATAAGAGCGACGTGACCATCTGCCATGAGCCCAACCATGAGGCTGCGGCCCAGAGGGCGGTGGATCTGGTCAACGCGGGACAGGCGGACTGCATCATGAAAGGACTCATTAAAACAGCCCAGTTCATGCACGCCATCCTGAAGCGGGAAAACCAGCTGCGTACCGGAAACCTGGTGTCCATGCTCTCCATCCGGGAGCTGCCCCACTATCATAAGCTCATTGCCTTCACCGACGCGGGCATCTGTATGCATCCTACCCTGGATGAGAAGCGTCAGATCATCGAGAACGCGGTACAGACCATGACAGCCATGGGCTATGAGAACATCAAGGTGGGCGTACTGGCTTCGGTAGAGGTCGTCAATCCCCGTATGCAGGACAGCGTGGAGGCCGCCGAACTCAAGCGCATGAATCTGGAAGGCCAGATCCCCGGCTGTACGGTGGAAGGTCCCATCTCCTATGATGTGGCGATCAACAAGGAGGCCGCTAAGGTCAAGGGCTTCGGCGGCGATGTGGCCGGGGACGCGGATCTGCTGGTCTTTCCGGAACTCACCTCGGCCAACCTGACCACCAAGGCCATCACCCAGACCTGCCGCATCCCGGTAGGCTCACTCATCTTAGGCACAAAGGTCCCCGTCATTCTCAGTTCCCGTGCATCCTCGGCGGAGACAAAATATATGTGCATCACCCTGGCGGCGGCCGTCAACGCCGGCGCCGAATGACAAAAAGGAGGAACGAAACATGCCCTACGGAAGAATGGCATACGACCGTCTGGCCGGCATCAACTTCGAGCGGATGCGGGAATACCGTCTCCAGCGCACCAAGGAGGCCATGGCCAAGCACGGCATCGACGTGCTCATTACCTGGGATGCCTACAGCATCCGTTACATCACCGGCGGCTACGCCACGGTACCCTGCCGCTTTCCCCAGGCCCAGATGGTGGTCCTGCCCATCAACGGCGATCCTCACTGTTTTTTGACCACCAGCTTTTCCTGCTATGAGCTGCGCAAAGAGATGCCATGGCTCAAAGACAAGATCTGGGCGCCCCCCGGAGGACTGAAGTGGGCCCGCAACGTGGACGAGCTGGAGACTCACATGTCCAAGATCGTCCCCGTCATCGAGGAGCACGGCCAGAAGAACGGCGTCATCGGCTTTGACGGCTGCTGCTCTGAGCTGATGATGACCGAGGCCCTCAAGCGCAAGGGCATCACTCGCTTCAAGCATGCCGAGGAGGCCATGTTTGATGCCCGCGTCATCAAGAACGAGGACGAGATCGCCTGCATGCGCATGGCCTGTAACTCCGCTACCGCCGCGTTCTACGAGATCAAAAAGGCCCTGGTTCCCGGCGTGCGGGAGTGCGATCTGGTGGGCGTTGGCATGAAAAAGCTCTACGAGCTGGGCGCCGACGAAGTGCAGGAGTTTGTCTGCTCCTCCGGTCCCCGCACTAATCCTCTGCACATCGACTACACCGACCGGTCCATCAACCCCGGCGACGTGGTGTGCATTGATATCAACGGCAATTCGTATATGGGCTATAAGTCCTGCTATTACCGCACGTTTGTCTGCGGCGAGGCAACCGCGCTCCAAAAGCAGGTGTACGAGGACTGCCGCAAGATGATGTACGACGGCATGGAGGGGATCAAGGCGGGCAACTCCACCGCCGATATCGTCAAGGGCTGGCCGCAGTCCCCCAAGTACTGGGGATATGAGAACTGGCTGGATGTGGCGGGCTATGCCCTGGGCCACGGCCTGGGCCTGTCCCTCCACGAGGCACCCCAGTTCTTCCGCCCTTACACCCCAAAGGCCGCGCATACGGTGCTGGAGGAGGGCATGGTCATGGCCGTGGAGACCTGGACCGGCGGCGTAGACCCCAAGTACGGCCCCTTCGGCGTTCGTCTGGAGGAGGACATCGTAGTCACCAAGGACGGCTACGAGCTACTCACCAAATTCCCGGTCGAAACCATCACCGAATGCCTCTTCTGATCCACTGTCGGACCCCGCGGAAATACCCTGCCCCGCGAAAACAGATAAGAGAGCTTAAGGAGGAAACAGTATGAACAACACGACAACCGCAAAACATGCCCCCTGGTGGGCCCCGATGATCGTTCCCATCGTGGTCATCATCGTCATTTCCGTCTGCTATCAGGCCATGGCCAACTACCTGTCCGTCTATGTTCTGCAGTATCTGAAGGGCAGTGCTACCGCCTATGGTCTGGTAGGCACCGGCTGGACCATCATCGCCATGATCCTGCGTCCCTCCACCGGCCCCCTGAGCCAGAAGTTCGGTTCCAAGACTATGCTTATCATCGGCCTTGCCATCTTTGCCGCCATGATCGCCTGCTGCGGCATCTTCCTGACCTTTACCGGCTTCGTGTTC
This sequence comes from Lawsonibacter sp., assembly GCF_022777125.1. NCBI lineage: Bacteria > Bacillati > Bacillota > Clostridia > Eubacteriales > Oscillospiraceae > Lawsonibacter > Lawsonibacter sp. Next base: position 1,309 of record NZ_JALFGV010000055.1, on the reverse strand, counting down.
TTCCGCCTGATCCAGTGCGTGGGCCATGCCTGGTCCTACACCTCCTCCAACTCCCTGGCCGCTGAAGCGGTGCCCCAGAGCCGTATGGGCACGGCCTCCAGCCTGTTCATCGGTATCCCCCAGGCGGCCGCCATCGTGGCCGGTCCCTGGGTGGCTGAGGCCCTGATCGGCGACGACCAGAATTGGTTCCGGTTCTTCGTGGGCATCGCCGCCATCATGGTGGCGGGTCTGGTTCTGGCCCTCATCTTTGTTCCCGGCCGGAAGAAGCACGCCTCGGACCCCGGGGCGGCCGCCAAGGCCGCCGCTGCCGCGGAAGCCGCCCGCTATGACGCCGACGGTAAGCCCTACACTGGGATTTGGAAGTTTTTGGAGAAGACCTCGATCCCTGCCTGCATCACCATGATCGTGGCCTCCATGGCCCACTGCACCATGTTCTTCCTGACCGCCTATGTAGCCGCCACCTATGAGGGGGTCTCCGCCGCCGTATTCTTTACCGCGCAGGCCGTGACTGAGTTTCTGTGCCGGTTCTGGATGGGAGCCGTGCAGGACAGAAAAGGCCTGAAGGTACTGCTGGTACCCTGCTGCATCATCTGCGCCGTCGTCTATGTCTGCATTGCCCAGGGCGTTACCGCATGGGTGGTTCTGGGGCTCGTCTATGGCGTGGGCCAGGCCGGCATCAAGGCCCCGCTGAACGCGTCCCTGATGAAGGCTTGCCCGGCCAACCGCATCCCCGTAGCCAACGGCACCTTCCAGATGTCCAACGCCGTGGGACTGGGCCTGGCGACGTTGGTGGCTGGCGTGGTAATCGACGCCGCGGGCTTCACCGGCATGTGGTACTACTGTGTGGCGCTGTTCATCCTTACCGCCGTGCTGGGCGTGGTGCTGATCCGCGAGAAGAACGTCAAATAAAAAAGAAAAAGAGACATTTTACGCGAATTATACTATAATCAATCTTAAAAAACGAAATTCACCAAGGAGTGATCCCATGGCATTGACAGCACGGGCCCAGAAGCTGCGTGACCGGATGGTCACCACCCCGGCGATCTGCGTGGAACGGCTGCGCTATATGACGGAGTCCTACCGGCAGACGGAGGGCGAGACCGACCGGATGCGGCGGGCCAAGGCCCTGGCCTACATCCTGGAGCATATGACCGTCCGCATCGACGAAGACGAGCTTTTTGTGGGAAACTTTACCAGTAAGATCCGGGGCGGCGCCATTGCGCCGGAGCTGAAGGGCCAGTGGCTGCTGGATGAGCTGGACACCCTGTCCACCCGTCCCTTCGACCGCTACGAGCCTCTGAGCCGGGAG